>JACSSI010000175.1 GCA_014879345.1 Anaerolineae bacterium
GTCTTCACCCAAACGATTCCACAGAGAATGCTGAAACACTAGGAAAGGCGTTTATTTGGGGGTGTATATTTGTCTTCACCCAAACGATTCCACAGAGAATGCTGAAACGCGTCAAAATGCGTATGAAGTAGCCCATGCAGCGCCGTCTTCACCCAAACGATTCCACAGAGAATGCTGAAACTTTCTAGCTTCTCTTGGCATAGGGGATTTAACCATAGTCTTCACCCAAACGATTCCACAGAGAATGCTGAAACACTCCTGCACCACAGTACGCTACCGCCTCATTTATTGTCTTCACCCAAACGATTCCACAGAGAATGCTGAAACAGCGAAGATGCCAACGCTTTCCACTGCCACTGCCCCGTCTTCACCCAAACGATTCCACAGAGAATGCTGAAACAACTATTTCAACACACCCCAAAATAGCTGGTCGCCAGGTCTTCACCCAAACGATTCCACAGAGAATGCTGAAACGTTACGGCCTGATGTCAACGCCCGGCAGCTTCAACAGTCTTCACCCAAACGATTCCACAGAGAATGCTGAAACTGGGTGTAGTAGAAATAGATGGTGTACTCAGCGGCGTCTTCACCCAAACGATTCCACAGAGAATGCTGAAACATCGCTACTTTCGGCGATGTCTACCGGCAAGTATCGTCTTCACCCAAACGATTCCACAGAGAATGCTGAAACGTTAATGCCACTACTCGCCGCCCCCTTAAAGCTCGGTCTTCACCCAAACGATTCCACAGAGAATGCTGAAACAATAAATCAATACCTGGAAACAATGACACAACTGTGTCTTCACCCAAACGATTCCACAGAGAATGCTGAAACGATCGCCAGCCCTTAGCATTGAGTCCATATTGCGAGTCTTCACCCAAACGATTCCACAGAGAATGCTGAAACTTGAAGCTGGCAATGGCCGCGAAACGTGGCGATGAGTCTTCACCCAAACGATTCCACAGAGAATGCTGAAACTTTTTGTGATGGATTGCGGGAATACGGGAGTGGCTGTCTTCACCCAAACGATTCCACAGAGAATGCTGAAACTCAACAACCTGAGCGCCGCCCAGGCCGCTGACGCGGTTGTCTTCACCCAAACGATTCCACAGAGAATGCTGAAACAGTATCTTGCACAGGGGCTGGCTGCTCCCCTGTGCTGTCTTCACCCAAACGATTCCACAGAGATAGGCTTGGACGTATGGTCAGAAAGCGAATTTGAGGTCGCGTTTTTCTGAAATACAGCAGTAATTTAACGACCCCAACTGAAACAGAGCAGATGCGCTAGGCTCGCTTTTTGCCACAAAACATGAACCCGCTAAACTGTTCAAATAAGGGTTGAAACTAACGTGAGTTTTGGTTATTGAGCGTCAAAACCCATGCCATTGCTCGTAAATTGATGAGAATGTAAATGAGGGTGTTCGGATTGGCGATTGCCTGCTGATTACGCAGCTTGGGTCGTTCAATACCCAGGGACGCTGCTTGAGAGAAAATGCGCTCAACGGCCGTTCGCTGGCGAAAAATAAATTAGTATGTTTCAGAATCACGACCCAGCATATGGCGCAAACGCACACCGTTGTCGGTTGGTAAATTGACACTGCAACAACGTAAAATTCCAAGTCTAACTCATTTTATTTGATACAACTTTAGCTTTTTAATACCTTCAACCAGAGAAATTCCTGCTTGCCAGCCTATGAGTTCCTGGGTGTTGGCCGCATCAGCGGTTTGGGTCGGATCTTCACCAGGGCGGCTGGGCAATGTGCCGGGTAACGGCCGTCCGCCGCGGTTGACAGTTTGGTAGATGAGGGTTGCCACGTCAATGAGAGAGGTAGCTGTGCCAGTACCGATGTCGATAGTGGTGGCTGGCGCAAGTGGCTGTCCCAACATGGCGCTAAAGCCAGCGGCAACATCTTCGGCGAAAATCCAATCCCGGGCTTGTGTGCCTGCCGTCATGGGGAAATCTTCACCGGCCAGTGCTGCGCGGAAGGCGGCGGGAATGAAGGTGCGTTCTGGCTGGCCGGGGCCGTATGCCTGGAAGATCATGCCGCCGTATATGGGCCACTCCCGGGTGCGGGCATACATGCGGCAAAATTCCCAGGCGGCGGCTTTGCTGGCGGCGTAGGTGTTGATGCCTAACAGTTCTCCTGGCGTACGCGCCACGATGAACTGCTGGACGCCAAAAGTTTTCTCGAAGCAGGCACGCAGCAGGTTGATAGTGCCAGTTAAGTTATGACGAACGGCCGTTTCCACCCCTAAAAATGGATCAGTTGCCCCAGCCGCAGCCAGATGAATGACGGCATCTGGCTTGGCTTCGCGCACGGCTCGAACCGTGAGGTTGAAGTTACGCAGGTCGGCATAGACAATGTTGAATTGGGGGCGAAGTTGGTTAAGGGGTGCTGGTAAGGGACGCCCGCTGTAGGTTTCGCGGAGAAGGAGGGTAACGGTTACTGAGCCTGCCGAAGTGGCCGTTTCTGGCTTTTGTATGAGCTGCGGGACAAGAAAACGGCCGATGAAACCAGTGCTGCCAGTGATGAGGACGCGCATGGAGTTAGGATGAGACATGCGATTTCTTTAGGCAATCGCATGTCTGCATTATCAATTTAGTCTATGAAGCGAGAAAATCTTGATACCAGGCGATTGTTTCAGCCAGGCCTGTTTCCAGTGTAAATTGGGGTCGCCAATCTAAGACCTCACCTGCCTTTTCAGAGCAAAGATACTGATCCTGAATTTCCCCCTTGGCTTCATCTAAAATGACGGATTCTAAATCTGAATGGTTGGATAATTTGATGATGGTGTTGACCATTCTTAGCACGGAAATCGGGTCATCGTTGCCGAAGTTGAATGCCTGACCGCGCACATCTTCACGATGCATATTTTCAGCAACCATCAGATAGCCGCGCACCACATCTTTGATGTAGATGTAATCCCGCCGCATGGTGCCGTCGGAGCGGATGATGGGTGATTCGTTGCGCAGGGCGCTGCGAATGGTGCCGGGTACGATGCGGTTCCAGTTCAAATCGCCGCCGCCAAAGAGGTTGGCGCAGCGGGTGACGGAAACGGGCATGTTGTAGGTGTGGGCATAGCTGCGGGCGATGAGGTCGGCACAGCTTTTGGAGACGTCGTAAGGGTATTCGCCCTGCAGGGGGTCGGTTTCTCGGTAAGGTAGTTCGGCATGTGTGCCGTATGCTTTGTCGCTGCTGGCGATGACGGTGCGCTGGACGGTGGGGTTGCGCCGTGCGGCTTCTAGTACCGTCCAGGTCCCTTTGATGTTGGTTTCAAAGGTGGGCAGGGGCACGCGGTTGGCGATGCCGACCTGGGTTTGGGCGGCCAGGTGGAAAACGGTGTCGATTTCATATTCGGCCAGGGCGCGTTCCATCAATTCGTAGTCGCAGACGTTGCCGCGCACGATGTCGATGCGGTCGATGTCGCCTGTGCGAATGAGTTGAGAATGGGGGATTTGATCCCGAATTAGGCCGACGATATGTGCCCCTTTGCTGAGCAGATCGGCTGTGAGCCAGGAACCCAATAAGCCTGTGCAGCCGGTAACAAATACTCGTTTATTTTTCCAAAAATTGTTCACTTTTTCTCTCCACAGATCGGTGTTGCGAAACCGGGATTTTGATGGTTATTGTACATGGTTTGGTTTAAAGCAGTTATGCAATATGGGCTATGTATTGCTTATTCCCAAACTTTCCAGGGCGGGTTTTTTTGCCAGATTTTTTCTAGCATCATGGTGTCTTTCATGGTGTTCATGGATTGCCAGAAGCCGGTGTGACGGTAGATCATCAGTTCGCCACGTTCTGCGAGGACGGGCATGACTTCGGTTTCCAGGTTGACGTTTTCTGTCTGGTTCATGAGTGGCAGCACGTCACGTTCAAAGAGCATGAAGCCGCCGTTGATCCAGTAGGGCAGTTGGGGACGTTCTACGAAGCCGGTGACGAGACCTGCTTCGTCAGCCTCGACGACGCCGTATTGCAGATTGACTTGAACGGCCGTTATGGTTGCCAGTTTGCCGTGTGCTTTATGAAAGTTCACCAGGTCGGTCAGGTTGACATCACTTACGTCGTCGCCGTAGGCTACAAAAAAGCGATCCGCGTCGAGATGGTTTGCTACTTTGGCGATGCGGGTTGCCTTTTCGGTGTTGAGACCGGTGTCGATGAGCGAGACATCCCAGGTGGGATGATTGTATTCGCCGTGAAAAGTGGCATGAGAACGGCCGTTGCCTGGTCCACCCAACTGCACCGTGACATCCCGCGTCATGGCTTCATATTCCATGAAATAGCGGCGTATCTGGTCTTGATCATAACCCAGAGCCAGAGCAAAACGAGAACAGCCGTGTGCCGAGAAAATACGCATGACATGCCAGAGGATCGGCCGTCCACCAATCTCAACCAGCTCTTTTTTGCGCGATGTCGAGCCGCGCATTCTAGTACCTTGTCCGCCACACACAATGACGACGGGAATATCTTCCATAATTGAACCTCAAAAATTTAATGCGCGGGGATCATAGCACAGCCCAATCTGCATCGCCACCAGGATAAAGTTTAATTAGATGGCGCTTTATGAACGATTGGAATACGTAGGGGGCTTTTGACGGCCGTTTTCTAGCAAGTTAGAATGAGGGTGGAGCAATCGCAGCTAGAGGTAGCACTTATTAAATGGAAAAACCAACACAACAAACAAAGTGGCGTTTGCCAAATAGTCGCTGGCTGTTTTTAGGCATGGGCATTAAACGGTGGCTGCTGTTGCTGGGCGTCGGTGTGCTGATTGCGGGCATGGGCTTTGTCTATGCCATTCTACTTATCAATCAGGAAGGTTGGCTGCCCAAACCTGTGTATGATTTGCTGACGCTGCAATTTCTGCCCCATTTTTGGCGCATGGCGCTGCCCTTGTTGGTGGGCGGCGGCCTCATTTTGTTGTCACTCTACATGTTGGGTCGCCGTTTAATTGCCCCTTTTCGCCACCCAGATGAGCAGGTGGCTGAGACCTTGTATCACTACAATCGTCAGGGACGCGGCTCTCGTATTGTGGCTATTGGCGGCGGTACGGGGATGCCTTCCTTGCTGCGTGGTTTGAAGGAGTATACGCGCAATATCACCGCCATTGTGACGGTGGCGGATGATGGGGGCAGCAGTGGCCGGCTGCGGCGCGAGTTAGGCTTGCTGCCTCCAGGTGATTTTCGTAACAATATCGCGGCGTTGGCACGGGACGAAGCGTTGATGACGCAGGTACTGCAATACCGCTTTGGCAGTAGTGTGGTGGAGGTTGAGGATGGAGAGAGGGAAGGAGGAAACGGCCGTTCTGAACTTCAGGGTCATGCATTTGGCAACCTGCTTTTGGCAGCACTCACCGGTATCACTGGCAGCTTTGACGAAGGTCTGCTCGCCTCCGAGCGGGTCTTGGCGATGCGGGGTCGCGTTATGCCCTCCACCCTGGCTGAAATAACCTTGGTCGCCGACATAGAAGTCAACGGCGAACTAAAGCGCGTCATTGGTGAATCTGCTATTCCTGAAATAAACGGCCGTATTCAAAACGTTTTCCTGCAACCACCAGACATCCATGCTTACCCGCCTGCCTTGAAAGCCATTTTTCAGGCAGATATCATCCTCATGGGGCCAGGTAGCTTATATACCAGCATCTTGCCCAACTTACTCGTTCCAGACCTGGCTGAAGCACTGCAACATGCCCGTGCGCCAAAAGTTTATATTTGTAACCTTGCCATTCAGCCCGGAGAGACGGATAATTACAGCGTAGCGGATCATGTTGATGCGCTTTTGCAGCACATTTCCACACCATTCCTTGATGTTGTTTTGGCCAATGATAACCTCGCAGTTCCCCCAGAAACCGGCGGTGGACAAACGATTTATGTAAAGCCAATCGCACCAAAACAAGTGAAAATGATAACGGCCGATTTAGTAGACGAGTCACGCCCCTGGCGGCATGACAGTTCTAAACTGGCGCGTGCTGTCATGAATTTACTATCGTAAAATGTCGTAGACTTTTACGCCATACGTAATGTGAATTACATGACATTCTGCATGTCAAACAATTAGTGTTAGTGTTACAATTAACAAGGTTTTAACTTGTTATATTCACGAAAGGAGAATTTTCGATGACAATTAAAGTTGGTATTAATGGGTTTGGTCGTATCGGCCGTTTGGTATTCCGTCGTGCTGTTGAACTAGACGACGTAGAGGTAGTAGGCATCAATGACTTGCTGGATGTGGATTACATCGCCTACATGCTGAAATATGATTCAACTCACGGCCGTTTTAACGGCACAGTTGCTGTAGAAGACGGCAATCTGGTTGTTAACGGCAAATCAATCCGTGTCACTGCTGAAAGAAACCCCGCAGACCTGAAATGGGGCGACATTGGCGCTGAATACGTTGTAGAATCTACCGGTTTATTCTTGACTGACGAAAAAGCGCGTGCTCACATTGAAGCCGGTGCTAAGAAAGTCGTCTTGTCTGCCCCTTCCAAGGATGCAACCCCCATGTTTGTCATGGGTGTCAATGAAAAAACATATGCTGGTCAAGACATCGTGTCTAACGCTTCTTGCACCACCAACTGCCTGGCCCCAATCGCCAAAGTGTTGCACGACAACTTCGGCATCAAAGATGGTCTCATGACAACTGTACATGCCACCACAGCTACCCAGAAAACTGTTGATGGCCCATCTCTGAAAGATTGGCGCGGTGGTCGTGGCGCAGGCCAGAATATCATTCCGTCTTCCACCGGTGCTGCCAAAGCTGTTGGTAAAGTTATCCCGGAATTAAACGGCAAACTGACTGGTATGGCTTTCCGCGTACCCACCCCGAACGTTTCTGTTGTTGACCTCACTGTCAATCTTGAAAAACCAGCCACCTATGAACAAATCAAAGCTGCTATGAAAGCCGCTTCTGAAGGTGAAATGGCTGGCGTGCTGGGTTACACAGAAGAGGATGTTGTTTCCAACGACTTCCTGGGCGAATCCAATACCTCCACGTTCGATGCAGGTGCTGGCATTGCTCTGACTGATACCTTTGTTAAAGTTGTGGCTTGGTATGACAATGAATGGGGTTACTCCTGCAAAGTTTTGGATCTTGTTCGCCACATGGCTAACAGCTAATTTTTGTAACTACTCAGCCAGACCTGTCAGGTTTACTCGAGAGATAAATATCTAACAAGGCCAAACCTGACAGGACTTTCTCGGGAGACTTAGTAGTTACTAATTTTTTGTAAAACCCTCTTTTTCTAAGTGTTCGTGTAAAACGTAGTATCTTGCAAGATACTACGTTTTACTTTTTTTATGTCTCCCTCTAAAATAACACCCCATGGAACTCAAAGAACTCGAAATGCGGATGCACGAATTTGTCAGCAGCAAAGGCTGGTATGATGACGATTCGCCCAGACCGCAAACACCGCGCAATTTAGCGGCGTCTTTGTCGATTGAGGCGGCTGAAGTCATGGAGCATTTTCAGTGGCAGGAAGATGTGACTGATGCTGATGATCTGGCTGGGGAGTTGGCAGATGTGGCGTTGTATCTTTTGCAGCTTGCCAGTTTGACGGGTATTGATCTGGAGCAGGCAATTCTGGAAAAATTGGCGTTGAACCAGATGCGGGAGTGGCCCAGCCCGTGAAGATTCTCACCGTCAGCGACCGTGTTTTAGATACACTGTATACTTCGAATCTGCGCCAGAATGTGCCAGATGTTGATTTGATTATTAGCTGCGGTGATCTCCCTTTTTACTACCTTGATTTTCTTGTTTCTTCCCTGGATGTTCCCCTGATTTATGTAAAAGGGAATCATGATCAAGGGCCGCAATATACGGCCGATGGTCGAGAACTGCATGATGTGCCTTGTGGCACAGATTTACATGGTCAGGTTATGAATGTGAATGGCCTGCTGGTGGCTGGTTTGGAAGGGTCGATGCGTTACCGGCCTAATGCATCGTTGATGTATAACGAACGGGAAATGCGCTGGCAGTTTTCTCAGTTGGTGCCTCGTTTGTTGATGAATCGCAGTCGTTACGGCCGTTATCTTGATATATTTGTGGCGCATTCCCCCCCTTTTGGTATCCACGACAAAACTGATTTACCTCACACTGGTTTCAAGGTGTTTTTAACGCTGTTGAAAATGTTTAAGCCGCGTTATATGCTCCATGGTCATATACATTTGTATCGAAATGACGCGGTGAGAGAAACTGTGTTTGATGAAACAACTATCCTCAATATTTATCCCAGTAAAATTTTGGACATTGAAATATTAGGTTAGTGCATAGTGCGCAGCAAGCAGGTTTTATGTACTGCGCACTACGCACTATGTTTCTATTTTTTAATCTCCAGATTCTTTTGGCGTGACTTGTGCTAGATTATGCAGCTTGACTGGTTCGTTTGGTTGACTGCGCAAGCGAATATTCAACATTTCCACAATAAAGGCGAAGAACATAGCGAAGTAGATATAGTTGCGCAGATGTAAATCGTGAGCCAGTGCTGCACTC
>JACSSI010000176.1 GCA_014879345.1 Anaerolineae bacterium
GCAGAATCATGCCGCTAAACGGTACGCGATAGTCAAAATGAAAGACCTCAATCATCAAATAATCAGCAATCGCCCACAAGCCAAAACAGCCAAACGCCATCACCAAAATGGCGATGGCAATACTGAGCAGCAAACAGCTTTGACCGCAGCCCAGGCTGCTGCTAGGCATGACACGAACTTTTGAGGCATTTTCTCTTTCTGGGGATTGGGATTCAGCTACGTGGGGGCCATTGGTGGAGGTTGTTTTGGCTTCATTGCCTGTGGAGATTTGACCTGTCCCCGTGCAGCCAAACGCGGAACATTTGAAGCCATTTGCCTGCCAACAATCTGTATGATGCCGTGCCCCATCTTCTGGACAAATGATGATTTCATCTCCAGCCACAAACGCTTCTTTGCACAAAGCGCATTGCTGTTCAAGAAAGGCAGATCGGGAGCTAACGCGGAGGGGGCGAATCATGTGACTCGTAGTACGTAGTGCGTAGTGCGTAGTGCGTAATTTGTTACGCACTACGCACTACGTATTACCCAATTTGTATCTGATCCAACAGCCATTGCCACAGGCGCTGCCAAAAGCCGGGTTGGCGCAAGCGTTCTACTTCGCGGGCTTGTTGGGCTTTGAGCCGTTTTGTTTGAGCGGAAGGGCTGCTACCATTTGCAGACGGTGCGGGCAAGTCAGAATAGGTTATTCTGAGGGCGGGGTCTTGATTACGGCCGTAGAGGTAATATTCAGTACATTCGCAGCCTAAAATGGCACATTTGGCGCCGCTTTGTTCCCAGCAAGCGCGATGGTAAAGCGTGCCGCATTTTGAGCAGACGATGGGGCGTACTGCTGGGTCGTTTATATTGTTTTCCACCGCACCCGCACAGATGGGGCAGTGCAAACTCAAACGGTTGGCTTCGCTAATATCGTCATCCGAGATGTGGATGAGTGGGAGTTCTTGTTCTTCCATTTTTAGTAATCAGTAAACAGTGTTCAGTTAGCAGTGAACAGTGATAAATTTAGAGGCATTATACACGATTTGGGGAGCGTTTGTCCTGAAAAAACGATCGCTCTGTGATGACATTCATCATTCATGCTTTCGACTTGCTCAGGGCAGGCACGCATCGTTCATCATTTTACCAAGATTGGGCAGCCCAGTTCGGCCACTCAAAATCCATCGGACTGACACGAGTTTTTTGCCGATCCCAGCAGAAAAAGCCGCTTGTTTTGGCACGGGGGTCTAGTACCAACGCCACATGCCAGATTTGGGTGAAGAAGTTCTGGTGAATAAACTGATCCATTCCTGACAAGAAAATGCCGAAGCCTGGGTGTGTATGATACCAGCCGACCATAACGGCCGTTTCATCCGGGTATCGTTCGCGTAGTTTATCATTCATATAGCGCCAGCTTTCGGGTGTGTAGGTGACGCTGGCTCCCTGCATGACCGTGTGTTTGGCTATGATGGTATCGATGATATGGACCACATAACGGCCGTCTGGCTGTTTTTCAGGCGGGGGGCCAATGAGCACACCCGCTACTTCACGGTTAGGACTGCTGAGTGCGTGAGCCTGGGCAGCCCGCAGTACCGGTTCATCGATGAGCACATCCGCCGCCATCCAGGTAGCCGTACCAATGGGCAGCCGTCGTCCGGCGATGCGTACACGGGCTTTGCTCGGCGCAATAACGACATCATCAGGACTGGGGCCAGCCGTTTCTTCTGGCTCGGCATACACTGGCTGAGAATCAGAGACGACGACCTCAGGTTCTGGTTCAGATTCGTTTTCCGCTACTTCGTCTTCTAACTCTTGTTCTGGCACGCCCTCATCTGTTTCGATTATTTCGGTGATAACGGCCGTTTCCACAAGCTCAGTGTCCACTGTTTCTTCTGCCGGTACAGGATTGTCTTCAAGTGCAATAGCTGCCGCTGGAATAACAATCGCCTGTTTGCGCCAAGAATCAGCCAAAGAGCGCGATTCTCCCTTGCGATCCACCACTGTCACCTCAATGGCAATATCCTCTTGCTCATCAAGGTCGATCAGCGTGATAGCTTCATACGCATCCCAAACATCAGCTTCCAGGGCATCGGCAAAGGCCTGCAAATCTGCCAGCGTACATTCGGCTAACGGTTTGACAGTGCCGTCTACAGTCACATTATCAGGCGGTGTCAGTACCACCGTCACTTCAGCAGATTCGCCCGTGCCGGGCATGGTTAGGGTAATAAGTGCGGCGTAAACAAGTTCATCAGTCATGTAAATATTAGTCCAGTAGTTAATAAAGGTTGCAAAGTGGCATGGTTGCAAGGTGTCTGAGGCACAAGTTACTTTGCTGCTCTGCCACTTTGCAACTTTGCCGCCGTTTAGGGAACTAGCTCGATGGCAATATCACACCGTGCCGTATTGGTTAGCCGAATATTATTGCGATCAACGGCCGTTAAGCGAAGCTCATAGACACCTGGCGGCGTTTCAGACGTGTCCCAGGTTGCCAGTTGGCCTAGTTTGGTGCTGCGGCGGATGGTGTTTATCGGTTGCCATGTTTCGCTGTTTAACGGCCGTTGTTCAATCTGGTAACGGGTGGCATCAGGATGACTAGCCGTGCCCATCACCTCAAGCTCCGTGCCGACGCGAAAGCCTGAGCCTAGAATCGGGTTCAGAATGCGCAGACGGGGGTCTGGGCAAGCGGCAGCATTCGTTTCGGCCAACGCTTCATTTGCCATCGCCAACACCACATTCTCCAGACGGTTCACCTTCTGGCTGAGTGGAATGAGCCAGCCAACGAGCATAAACAGCGCCAACAGCAGGCCAATACTGCCCACAATCAGGCCAATGCCTGGATTAAATGACGGTTTGGGCGTCGCTGGGGCGTAGACAGTTGTTTGCTCAGTTTGGGCAGCGCCTTTTTTTTGTGCCAGTTCCGCTTCTGTCGCATCTTTCCAGACGGAGGTGCGCACCACGCGCCAGTTGACATAAGGTGTTTCTTGTGCGTCAAGCAGTTCGTAAAAACCGGCAAAGGGAATCAGTTCTTCATTTTCCCAGCCAAAGAAACAGGCTTCTTTGCGCACCGGATCGACGACCAGCCCTACATGCCAGGGCAGCGTAAACGCCGCCGAATGCACCACCACATCGTCGCCAGAATAAAAGACGCCCAAATTGGGGTGGGTGTGGAACCAGCCCACGATTTCCAGATTGGGATAATTCTTTTCCCGATCCAGGCGCAGTTGATTCCAGGTATCGGCATTGAACGTGAAGTGGAGCGGCCCATGATCGGCGCTGATGGCAGGCACAGCGGCATCTACAGAGACGTAGACCTGTCCGTTGCTTCGGTAGGCATGTCCCAACAGCGCTCCGCCCAATTCTGTGCGCAAATTGCTGCGGCTGTGTGCGTCTATCTGCGCCAGCGCCGCCTGACTGGTGATGACGATGACCTGTCCTGGCACTTTATTACCATGCAGCACCGTTTGTGTACCGAGGTCTGGCGGCTGTTTTTGCGGAAGTTGTTGGATGCCGGGGTGGGTGATGGTCTCACTTGGCTCAGTGGGAGTTGGCTCCGAAACGGCCGTTTTAGAGGATGTTGATGCCGAAGTCATCGCCTTCCATCTCCGTTTCCCCGAGCGAAATCATATCTTCCAGGGATTTGCCTTTCAAGCTGCGACTGTCGATAGGGAACAAATTTTTGTGGCGCAGCGCCCACGAGGCCGCCTTTGAGTTCATCGGGTCGCGTGGATCATAATTCTTATACTGCACCATTTCACCCAGCGTCAGCAGCAGTTCGTCAAGCGTTTTGGCTGCCCACCAGGCACCAATGCATACCGCGCCAGTTACATGGATATTTGGATGGAAAATCGGTGTCATCCACTTTAATTGTGGTTGTTTTAATGGGTATTCCGCGTGCAAATACACGCTCACTTTGTGGTCGCTGCGCAGGATAGGTTCACCGTTTGCCTTGATATTTTCCACACCGCGACAGGTGAACTGGATGAGATATTTTTCCGGCGGATCGCCATCTGTGGTGAGTACGCGAATGAACTCACTGCGATTTACCAGACTTTGGATACTTTTATTATCGTTGCGCAACCGAGTTTCACGGATGTCAAAGGACATAATTGCCTCAAAAAATTAGAAGGCAGAAATCAGAAGGCAGAATATTTCTGCCTTCTGATTTCTGCCTTTTGCCTTTAAAATTAACCTGCGGTTACTTCTGGGAACAGACTGAGGATATCGTCTTCTTGCACACCGGCATCGGCCAGGGATTCGTCTTCAGAAAGGCGCTTGCCGGATGAACGGTGATCAAGACGGTAGGTGATGGGGTTGGCGCCCTGGTTGGTGGGCAGCCCCATTTTGCTTACGAGCGCTGGAATCAGACGCCGCATCGGTACATCGCCGGGGAGTTCTACCGGGGTCTTTTTGGAACCAGTCGGATCGTAGATGATTACTTTTATGCTTGCCATTGTTTTAGCCTCCAATGTTGTTTAAGCGTTTGTTCAAAGGTTATTACGTAAATTAAGTTGCAAGGTTGCAAAGTTGCAGGTTGCAAGTGTGGATATTGTAACGCACCTATACAGCGAGGCGAGGGCTGAATTTGTCGAAGCCCGATTATGCCTCATATTTTAACTGCCTACTCGAAAACGAGAAAGGTTTCTTTGTCTCCGGTGATTTCAAAATAGGCCAGTTTACTGCCATTGCGGCCACGGACGATGCTTAAGGGAGCAAAGTCTACGTCGGCCAGGGTGCGGTCTAGGAAATCCTCTTCACCGGTGATGCGGTGGGTGAGCTTCATTTCTCGCTGAACGCCGGTGGTGGGCGAGGTAAGCTGACTCTCGTTTAGCCGCGCCATGTGTTTGAAGATGAATTCTTCTTCGCCCGTGCTGGAATCGATCATGCTGATGACGAGTTCATGGCTGAATTCGATGATGGCTTCGGGACCTAGATGGGTGCGAACGGCCGTTATCAAATCCCTCAACGTCGATTCCTCAGAATTCACATCAACCAACTCAATAATCGGGTCTAGCGCCGGATGCATTCGGTCTTCAATGACGGGATATTCTGTCTTGTAGATGTCGTTGGTCAGTCCGTTGATGAGCAGACCAACACCTGCTTCCACGTCCATGTCGTGGATAATCTTCAACGCTTCCTGCGTTTGGAACGCCGCCACGATAGAGGCGCTGGTGGGCGTGGTGGGCACTTTGCCCTGGAGTACGTTTTCTCGCGCCAACAGCGGGCAGGAGTAGCGCAAACTGATCATCTGATAATCGTAATCAGTGAGGGTGCTTTCATAATTCGCGCCTCGGCCGGGCCAGAAGACGCGCACGATGCCCATCAGTTCTTGAATGGCGCCATCTACCCAGGGCCGGTTAACAGCCTGGCTGAAGCGGTCAATAGAGAGCCGTGCTTCGCGGTTGTCCAGGCAGCCCACAATCACGTCCACATGGCGAAAAACGCCCATGCCCAGTTCAAAGTTGATGTCGCCATGCCATGCTTTGACATTCACATCAGGATTGAGTTCCTTGACGGCGGCGGCGGCGGCATCGACTTTGCGCTTGCCGTTGTCCGAGCCGCGGAAAAGCACGGAACGGCTCAGGTTGCTGTCCTCTATGGTGTCGAAGTCGGCGATTAAGAGATTGCCAATGCCCATGAGCGCGAGATTCTTGAGCACTTCGTTGCCCAGTGCGCCGGCGCCCACCACCAGCACGGTGGCGTTGCGTACCGTTTCCTGCTGCCACCAACTGATGTAGCTGAAGGTGTGGTAGCGGTCGCTGTCCGGGTCGGTAATGACGATAGTTTCAGTGGTTTCTGTCATAGTTTCCTTTCAGATAGAGATAGAGTGTAGAGATAGAGACATCCTCTATCTCTACACTCTATCTCTATCTTAGATGGTTGAGATAAAGTTTTGTGTTGCTACCAGCGCACCGCTGGATAGGTAGGCGACGCCGATGCCGACGTGGGTCCAGACCGGATTGAGCAGGTTGCCTCGGTGGTTGGTTAGGCCGCGCGGTTGGCTGAGAAATGTGTTATGAATTTCGTAAATACCCGTTTCGCTGTGGCTGGCCGCGCCGTAAACGACGCCGATGTTTTCGCCGCAGGCTAAATATTGGATGCCATAGCGCGAAATACGTTTGCCTGCGTCCAGGCCATCGGGCGAACGATGTTCGACGTACTGCCGTTTGAGCATGTCGGCGGAATGTCCGCGAGCCACGGCCGCCAGTCCGGGATGCCATTTTAGCTGATTGGTTGGCAGCCAGCGTGTGCCATGTTCCCGACGGGCAGCGTTGACCAGGTTGAACATCAGCGTTTCCAGGGCGTCAAGGTTGGGGGACGTGGTTGGCTGGGGGGGAACGGCCGTTAAGTCATCTAACGTAATCTGCAAAGCCGCGCCAACAATCGGGGGTCGGTTGTTTTGCGGTTCTAAATCTTCCGTGGTGATTGTTAGACGGTCAGCCATAAGGCAAAATTCAAAAGGCAGAAATCAGAAAGCGACTTCTATTCTGCCTTCTGCCCTCCGCCTTCTGCCTTCATTTGGCGGTAGAATGGCAAATTAAATTCTGTGCGATCTGCGTTTAATGTAATTGACTTGCGTTCAATCTCGTTGTTCATCTCGCGCGGCCAGGTGACATCGACATCATAGGTCAGGCCGGTATTGACGCGCACCGGCAGTTCACACAGGAACTTGCCGTCACGGTTCGTCGTGCCAGCCACGTAGCTCTTGATGCCTTGACAGGTGACATGCACTTGCAATCCGTATAGACCTGGCCCGTCTGGATATTCCTGCACCAAGACGCGCAGCTTCGTCGTGCCCATTGGCTCTTTGCGCCCAAATGTTTGGCGCACCGATTCCGTGAAATTGGTGGCAGCCTGAGCGCCGCTGTTGGGCGTGACCACCTGCGTAGAGCCAGAAGATGGCGGCGTCGGTTGGTAGACCTGATCCGTGGTGATGCGAATCGACGGCATCCGTGTGACGTTTCCAGGCAGCGGGGCAGGATTCAGATCGTCTTCGGTGATAGTGATGGACGCGCTGCGCGAAGGCGTCGGTGTTGGTTCGTTTGCCGGTTCATTGTCATCTATCGACACAGTATTTCGGGATATTTCGGGATAATTCACCGGAATGGGAGGCCGATAGTAAGGTGGCAGCGGCGGTTGTACTTCTGATGCTTGCAGGTTGTCTAAATCTGGCGTTTTATCGGCGGCAGCGGCTTCGCGGAAGCCCAGCTTACGTGCCAGTTTGTCGCGCTCGGTGGCGCTGCGCTGAATTTGCTGGCGCAGGAAATGGGCGGTGCGTTTTACGGCTTGCCCGGCCGGGCTGTATGGCTCTGGCGGCGTGGCGGGATCGAGCTGGTTGAGCGGATACTCGCTTTTCCAGGCGAAGGCGGCCATGCTCAGAGACAACCAGTCGATTGTTGATTGTTGATTTTGGATTGACGATTGGTTCGATACCGCAGCCAGGGCGGTGACTTCATCGTTGTCTTTGAGACCGCTGTTTTTGATGATGTCGTGCAGGGCCAGGCGAACGGCCGTTTCCTGTTCCATCAGGCGTGTGAAATCATGCAGGGTGGCGTCATCGGTAGCGTTGGTCGCTTTGAGCAGAGCTTTGGCGCGGGATTCGGTGAAAACGTTGGTGCTGGGTTGTGCGGAAACGGCCGTTTCCTGTGCCCCATGTATGGACGCCGCAATCAACCAATCCCGTAAGCGCTGGGCAAACAAAGCCAGATGTTGGTTGTCTATCGTTTGAATGAGCGTGGTAGCGGGTTCTGTTTTTCCCATATTCTTTCCCAAAAACAGTGAACGGTGTTCAGTGTACAGTGATCAGTTGGTTTCTACTGAAAACTGTACACTGTTTACTGTTCACTGGTTACTTATAATCTTCCGGGTCTGGATATTCGTCTTCGTCATCGACGATTTTACCGGCGTGGGTGGGTTCTGAAACTTTATCAGGCCGGAAAACAAGCCAGATGAGCAGACCGGCCGGCCAGGAAATGAAGAAGACCATCAAGGCCACTAACCAGCCCGATTTGCCCCGTTTAATGGCGTCTTTATAGGCCCAAATCACACTGCCAATCACAATGATAAGCATCGGCAGCATGATACACATCATCATAAACATGCCCATGATACTGCCAAAAACATCACTATCGTGCATCGAAAAGCTCCTTTGTAATTGGCATCGAATTGTCACGAATTAACGCGAATTTTTTGTTAAGAAAGGTTAAATAATTCGCGTAAATTAGCGTGAATTCGATGCCAAATTTTCGTGATTAAATCACTAATCCAGTTTCAATTTTGTGCAAGCCTTCCCAGACACGCATGAGTTCTTCCATGTCGGAGACGGACTCGAGATCGATTTCCATGGCTTCGCGCAGTTCGGGGTCTTGAATGTTGCGGTCGTGTTGCTTGAGCATGGGTTTGACGATTAAGTTGTTAAAGTCGCGCTCGGCTTTGGTGGCTTCTAGCCAGAAGAGGCGGCGCAGACGGGGCAGCAGTTCGTCATC
>JACSSI010000177.1 GCA_014879345.1 Anaerolineae bacterium
CCGATTTAATTTTTAAAGACTAATAGCGATTAGGCAACGACTAAAGTCGCTACTACAAACTTACAGCTCCATTTTAGAGCGCGAATGACCCAGTCTTTGCATCAAACGTCTATAAAAATAACCAGAACTCTCCACACGCGCAAAATAGCTGTGATTTTTGTGCTTTTTAATAATTACCTCGTCTCCCGTTTGCAAGTCAATGCCATCCTGTCCATCGGCCGTTAATTGACCTTCATGATGCATTTGCACCTGAATATTAATTTCCGCCTCTTCATGGAGGATCAGCGGCCTGTCAAGGCTCAGATGCGGTGCCACCGGCACAACCACAAAGTTTTGCAGTCGGGGGGGGAGTAAAGGGCCACCTGCCGCCATAGCATAGGCTGTGGAGCCGGTGGGTGTTGCGACAATGAGGGCATCGGCGGTATAGGTAGTCACATGATCGCCATCCACACTGAGATGCAGACGCAGCACCCGCGCTTGTTTGCCCCGCCCCACGACCAAATCATTGAGCGCATTGAAATGATGGATGAAGTGACCGTTTCGCCGCAAATCAGCTTGCAGCATCAGGCGCTCTTCAATCCAAAAATCGCCAGCCAAAATTTGGCCTAGTTTACTGCGCCAATTGGTGGTTTGCGCCTCACTTAAAAAGCCAACCCGCCCCAAGTTGATGCAGAAAACAGGAATCTGATACGGCAGTGCCAGCCGGGCAGCATGGAGCGTAGAACCATCGCCACCTAAGACAATAATCAATTCTGCGCTAGGCAACACTTCAGCGAAGGTGGCGTCTTCCCAGGCAGAAGCTGACCACACGGTTACGCCGCGCTGCGTCAACCATGCTTCTATTTCAGCGGCCAATGGCTGTGAAGCTGCTATTTTGGGGTGGTAGAGAATGCCGATGATATTCATGTTGTTGTTAGTTAGTCCAGTAGTCGTTAGTCGTTGAATGTTAACGGCTGTTTGTTGATTGTTACTCTTTGTTTTTCAGGTATTGGATGACATCTTCTACCGTCATTCTTGCCTGATCCGCACCATCCAACGGCCGTACGGCGACCATGTTTTCCGCTACTTCGGCTTCACCGATAATGAGGACGGTGTGGGCTTCCATGCGGTTGGCTTCACGCATTTGGCTTTTCATGCTGCGCTTGTCGCGGGCAAAGGCCAACCGGGTGGCGATGCCTTGATCGCGGAGTTTGTAGGTGAGGGAAACGGCCGTTTCCTTTGCTGCACCCCCAAAATGAGCCACCAACACTTTTGGCTGCTGTGAATCAGGCGGCTCAATACCTTGTTCTTTGAGACCGAGAATAATGCGTTCGATACCGCTGCCAAAGCCAACTCCCGGCGTAGAAGGGCCGCCAATCGCTTCAGCCAGCCCATCATAACGGCCGCCGCCGCAAACTGCGGCCTGCGCCCCGATACCTTGCGCCCACACCTCAAACACCGTTTTAGTGTAATAATCAATGCCACGCACCAGCCGGAAATTAATGGTGTAACTCTGATCCAGCGCTTCCAACATACGGCGTAAATCTTTGAGGTGACTGTCACAATCTTCACACAAATAGTCAATGATGTGTGGCGCATTCGCCAGCAGCTCATCCATGCCCTCTTCTTTACTATCCAGCACCCGCAGCGGATTCTTTTCCAACCGTTCCTTGTCGATGGCCGCCAGCCTGGCAGCGTGATCTGCCAAATAAGCGGTCAGCGCCTCAATGTAGACGGGCTTGCAAGTGGGGCAACCTGTGCTGTTTAACTGGAAGGTTAGACCTTTGTAGCCTAGTTCAGCATACAAATTCATTGCCAGCATCATCACTTCCAGATCAGCGGCCGGGTCTGTTTCTCCCAGGATTTCCACATCAAACTGGCTGTGTTGACGATAGCGCCCCGCCTGCGGCCGTTCACGCCGGAAGATGGGGCCGACTGTGAACAATTTCACTGGCTGCGGCCAGCTTGCCATCCCATTTTCAATATAGGCGCGCACCAATCCGGCCGTAAATTCCGGGCGCATGGTGACACTGGTGCCATCCGGTTCTTCGATGGTGTACATCTCTTTCTGCACAAACACGTCAGATGCTTCACCCATGCCCCGCGCAAATAAGTTGGTATATTCCACCACCGGCACATCAATGCCGAGAAATCCGTAGCGGCGAGCTAATTTTGTGGCCGTCTCTATGACGACATCCCAATAGCGGCGATCTTCGGGCAGCACATCCTGCATACCCTTCGCCCGTTGTATTGAAGCCAAGTTATCCTCCAGAGGCTTAAAAGTTCAGAGCGCTATTATAGCCACTTCGTGCCAGTTCTTGTAGACAAACAACAAAAAAGCCGCTTTTCTGATGAAAAACGGCCGTTTTACACAAAAAACCAGGCTGTTATCCCAACCGCTGCGCACAAGCTGTCCGTAAACCACAACGGTGACAGCGCTGCCAATCATTATGATCCCGGTCTGCTTCATCGGCAAACATCGTCTCACGCATTTCAGCCAGCAAGTCATACAGGTCTTCTTCCATGTCGGGCGTAAAATCAACGGCAAAGGCTGTGTCCTTGTATTGGATGATGCCGTACTGCGGGCGCACCTGATAATTCTCCATCACCAAAACACAATACGCCGCCAGTTGCAGCACATGTCCTTCATGCGGTTCGGCTGGAGCATTTCCTGATTTGATCTCGACAGGAATAATCGAGCCATCCGCTTCCTGAATCAGATAATCAGGCTTGCCTACCAGCTTCAAGGAACGGGCAACCAGTGACTCCGGATTATGAAACCAGGTGTTGGTATCCGTGTAGATGACTTCGCCTGCGGGCAAACCGGTCTGCACACGCTGCTCACGCGACCATAACCAGACGCCAATCGTCAGCAAAAACAAAACAACACCGAGAAGAATTCCTGTTAGTTCCATCTAATTGATTTTGGATTGCAGATTTAGGATTGCAGATTTGGCAATCCACATCAAAAACTGTTCACTGACCACTCTTCACTGGTCACTGCCCTACCGCGTACTCATCAAAAACTGAAACGTAACAAAGGCCACAAAGACAAACAGCAGCCCATATGCCAGCCGCTGCCCCCAGACGGAACGCAGCCAGGTTTTGCCATGTTTTTGGTGGTATTGGCTGCCGCTTTCTAATTCGCGTATGTTTTGGGAGGCATAGCCCTGCATACGCTGCATCCACCAGGCTCGACGGCAGTAAACGTAATTGCTGATTTCACTTGCTCTAATCCATTTATCGCTCATATGTTCTATTTTATGAGATGTAGGTCGCTTTCGTCAAGGGCTAACAGGCACTGTTAATCTAGCTGAGTTGAGTTGTAGGTATTGCTTTTGCAGATCGGTTCAAACCCCCACCCTGGCCCTCCTCCAAAGGGAGAGGGGACGGCGCTCCCTCGCCCTTTGGGAGAGGGCTGGGGAGAGGGGACGGTTAATTAGCTTGAAGCCATTTGATATGGTCGATGATCAGTTCCGGGGTGAGGGAAACGGCCGTTTCATACTGATGAGGTGCTTTACTGCTCCTATACAGAGCCGTCAGCACATCATCTTCGCCCCCCATTGGATGATCTTCTATACGCAAAATGGATAACGGCCGTGGGGCAATATCTGCCACCTTGTGTGAAAGCAAGAAGGTATAAGGATTGGCATTGTTGAAGATGTGGGCAGGCTGCAATCCAGCTTGCGCCCGACCAATCGCAACAACCCCTTCGATTCTGGGTACACCAGCGGCCCACAGCAACGCCAGTCCGGCAGCTAAGGGATTGCCAACCACAAACGGATCACCTGGCAGCATTTGCAAGAGGATGGTGAAATCTTCATAAAGCATTTCTGGTGAAAGTGGCTCTCTGACACTCGCCTGGAGTAAATAACGCAGCGGATCCAATCCATAAACATTGTAACCAGCCTGCGCTATTTTGTAGCAATTCTTTTCATCTGACCGGCCAAAATGGCCGTAAGTTGAGAGGTAGACCACCGTTGGCGCAACAATATCTTTGCCTGAAGCTGGAAAATAGTATGATTCCATCACAGCCCCAGCCCGCAGCGGCCACATATTGACACGGCCGACCTTGAGCGTGGGTGTACCCAGGAAACCGAAGTTCACTTTACTGCCAAATCGTTCCTTGGCCCATTCAGTAACAGCTTGCAAATCCATCTTGAAATTCATCACAGACAGGTTGCCGTCGCTGTCTCCGGTGCCGCGCAAATCAAAAACCAGGTGGGCTATACGGCCATCTCGACCATAGGATTTTACTTCCTGGCGGGCGCAGGTGATAACGCTAGATTTTGTGAGGGGGTATTTGGGAACCCATACCCGAAGCACTCGTAATTTTTCATCTGTAAGATTGGCTGGTTTAATGAGGACGGCGTCTAAATACAAATCATCATCGGTCAAGATGCCGAAGTTTTCCTCTACATATGTTTCCCTTGTACTCATGGATGTCCCTTCTGTCTAATTTTCCGGTTCCGGGGTAGGTGTTGGTTCTAACACCACTGCAAATGCATAATCTGGAATAAGTTCTAATACACGTTGATAAGCCTGATAGATTGTCTTATCTGTATTGAAGTAGCCGCTTAACATTTCTTGCAACACAACAGACAAGGATATTTCTCGGTATACTTCTGTGACTAAGCCGCCCTGTCCTTGAGAAAGACCCCAACGGTTTGATTCGGCTACACCATCACGAAGTTGTACCACTACTTCTTCGCCAAACAGATCGGCCAGGCTTTGGTCACTACCAGCTAATGGCTCTTGCCCCCAATTATCTAAATACTGGGTTGGGTTTGTTTTGGTTCCTTGTCTCAGCGGTACTTTACGTTCTGATTCAACGGCCAACCAGGTTTCATATCCTTCGTTGAACCAATACTCTGTAAAGAGAACGGCCGTTTCCATGTCAGCTTCAGTGGTGATACCCAAATTGGTTAGCTCACCAAAATTTGCGGAAGTGCCACCAAGACCAAAGATGGTCGTGATAATACCACTATTTTCCGCTAAATGCTTAATATTTCTGTTACAGTCAGGGCAAGAGGGCAGATGGTTTTCATCGAGACCAGCCAGTTGAGGCAAAATAGTGGGCGGGGTCATGATCATGCCGGTGCGCCCCGCCAAATAGGCATTGCGGGTGCTGGTATCTGTCTGCACACCAATGGGGCTGAACTGGTGAACGATGTCGTAATAGAAGTTGATAGCATCCAGGCATGCTGGTTCTGTCAACAGCACTTCCCCTGCTTCATTAACAAGCTGACAGCCATTTGCGGCTGCCAAATGCTCAAAGGCTTGCAAGGTGGTGCGTAAATTCGATTCTGTGGGGATGACAAAGCCAGAACGTAAGTTTTCACGGTCATAGATGGCTTCGGCGGCAGCCAGCATATCGGCGTAGTTATCAGGTGTATTCAGGCTGCGCTCGTCGAACCAATCGGTGCGGTAAATCAGGATTTGTTGGTAGCCATCACTGGGTACTGCCGCTGGCTGCCCGTTTATTGAAATTAAATCGAGCGCTGCCTGGTTAAATGTTTCTGGCCCCAGGTTGTTAACGGCCGTTTCTGCTGCTGCCATGTTCAAAATTCCCTGCTCCGCCCAGCCAATCGTGTATTCAATGGGATGAAAAATAATATCGGGCAGTTCGTCATTATTGGCCGCTGTCTCTACCAAATCTGGCAGTAAGTTGGGGGCAACAAACAATAATTCCACGTTCACATCATGGGCGGCGGTAAAATCTGCCACGATCTGGGCAACAGCTTCCTGGTGGGCTGGCGATTTCTCGTTAACCCAGACGGTGAGCGAGGGATTGGGCTGTCCGTTTGGTAGCGATTGACTGGTGGTAGAAACGGCCGTTTCCCTATCAAGCGGCATCAACAGCGGCTCAGGTGAAGGGGATGGCGGCAGGGCAGCCTGTGCCGTCGCCGTCGCCAATCGAGGCGGTTCCGGCAGCACCTGACAAGAAGTAACAATCAGAATCAACACCAGCAGCGCCACCCAAAAGCACGGCGAAGCCAGGCTAGAGTAACAGTGACGACAAACAATTTGCTCACGCAGACTCGTGCTGAGCTTAGCCGAAGTAGACGCCAAGACGCCAAGCAACATCTTCGCACCTCTGCGCCCTGGCGTGAAATTATCTTTGGGATTCTGACAACAACTCATGCACTTTCTCCACGCATCCGCTCATACACAATCCGCAATCCCGTCAACGTAAGACAGGGATCAACATGATCTAACACACGGGTATGCTCTGCTACTAAATTCATATTGCCCCCGGTGCCGATAACCCTTACCGGTACTGTCTCCGCTGGCAATTCTTCACGCAAACGCCCCACCACCCCGTCTATCATGCTGGCATAGGCCAAAATCAAACCGGATTGCACGGCATGAACTGTATTACGCCCAATCATGCTGGGCGGTGCTTCCAGCGGCACACTGCGCAACTGCGCCGCACGTCCCGCCAACGCATCCGCCGACAGGCGCAGGCCAGGCGCTATCACGCCGCCTAAAAATGCACCTGTATCCGTCACCACTTCAAATTTCGTCGCCGTACCCATGTCGATGATGATTTTGGAGCCAGGAAAGAGATGATGAGCGGCCACAGCATTGGCGATGCGGTCGGCTCCTACTTCCGCCGGGCTGTCTTGCCCCAGTTCAATGCCAATATCGGATTGGTAGGTAAGCTGCAACGCCTGGACGCCTATATATTGTTGACTAACCTGCGAAACTGTTTTCGTGAACCAGGGTACAACGCTGCAAAAAGTGACGGCACGTACCAAGTTTTCCACGTCAAACTCACGCAGCAGCGCCATCAACATCACGCCAAACTCATCGGCCGTTTGCTCTGAGTTTGTGCGTAACCGCCATTGATGCTGCCAGGAACGGCCGTTCCACAGCCCAAGGTGTATATTTGTGTTTCCAATATCAATCGCAAGTAGCATAACAGGGTGATTTTATAAGCGGGACAGGGTGATGACAAGCAAACTCAGGAAGCCGTTATGATTGACGTTTTACAATTGGCGATTTACGATTGGCAAGCGGAGTGATTTATGAACAGTGAAACGAATGCCGAGAAGCTTAAACGACGGAACCGAGAACTTTCCATCCTCAACGAGATCGCGCAAGGTCTGAACCAGTCACTGGATTTGAATCAGGCGGTGCAATCGACATTGGCACAGGTCGCCAACCTGCTCAATCTGCAAACGGGCTGGGTCTGGCTGCTACAGGAAGACGGCGAGACTTCTTATCTGGCGGCAACGCTCAACCTGCCTCCGGCTCTCGCCCAAAAACCAGCACGGATGGAAGGTGACTGCTACTGCTTGCGTACCTTCCGTGAGGGGGATTTGGCAGGAGCCGCAAACGTCAACGTAGTGGAATGCAGCCGGCTGCATGGCCTGGTGGATGGCACAGACGGCCTACGTTATCACGCTTCAATTCCCCTGTATGCGCATGGCAAAAAGTTGGGTGTGC
The DNA here is from genome assembly GCA_014879345.1 of Anaerolineae bacterium. Lineage (GTDB taxonomy): Bacteria > Chloroflexota > Anaerolineae > Promineifilales > Promineifilaceae. The sequence goes on from JACSSI010000177.1 coordinate 7,432, forward strand.
TCAACGTCGCCAGCCAGGATTGGCGGGGTTTGTCTGAAGATGATTTGAAGCTGCTCTATACCGTCGGTGATTTGCTGGGCATTGCGGTGGAACGGGCCAGGCTCTACGAACAAAGTGTGCAGCTTGGCGCAGTGCGGGAGCGCAACCGGTTGGCGCGGGAGATTCATGATACGCTGGCTCAAGGGTTAACGGCCGTTTCCCTCCAACTTGAGTCCGCCGACATCCTGCTAGAAACGGGAACCAATCCCGAAAAAGCACATTTGGCTGTGCAACAAGCGCTGTCCCTCACCCGCGCCAACCTGGATGAAGCCCGCCGCTCTGTCATGGATTTACGGGCTGCCCCACTGGAAGGACGTACGCTGGCCGAAGCGCTTACTGCTCTGGCTCACACGCTCGATGATCTGCTTGACATCCACACCACCATCACTGGCGCAGGACGGCCGTTATCACCCCGTATCGAAATCGGACTCTACCGCATTGCCCAGGAAGCGCTCACCAACATCCGCCGCCACGCGCAGGCCACTGAGGCAAAACTGACGCTAGTCATCACCCCAAAATCGGTTAAACTTACAGTTGTTGACAATGGTCGGGGGTTTGACACGGAGGCGGTGCCAAACGGCCGTTTTGGACTCATCGGTATGAACGAGCGAGTCAAGCTACTGGGGGGAAGTTTTACATTGGAGAGTCACACCCAGGTTGGCACCGAGATAACAGTCACAATCCCCCTAAATTAAGCCGATCTTATATCCTTTAGGAGGGAAACATGTATCGTCAATTGTTTGTATTGTTCTGTTTGTTGGGCTTATTCGCCCTGGTAAGTTGTAAATCACCAGACCCCACCCCAGTCGCACAAGTGACGGCTGCCCCCACAGAGACGGCAGTGCCTACAGAAACGGAAACGGCCGTTCCCCCCACAGCAACAGCCACCAAAACACCCACAGAAACGGCCACACCCAAACCCACAGAAACCGCCACAGCCACAGCCACCAAAACACCAACCAAAACGCCCACTAATACACCA
>JACSSI010000178.1 GCA_014879345.1 Anaerolineae bacterium
TAGTCGCGGGTGCGGGTGAGCAGTTGTTGCAGCATATTGTCGGCAATCACATCTTTGATGATGATATCTTCGCCGGTGTTGGGGTTTTTCATGACGTGCCAGGGACCGCCATCCAACGGTTCTGCGCCGTACTCGTCACGCGCCAGTTCGTAACCCCAGTCACGGAACGCGCCTTCGGTGAACTTCATGATGTTGCCCTTGTGGACGAGGCTCACGCTGTCGCGGTTGTGTTCGATGGCGTAGTCGAAGGCCTGACGAACCAGTCGTTTGGTGCCGAATTCGCTAACTGGTTTGATGCCGATGGCGGAACCGTCACGAACGTTTTTGCCCAGTTCTTCATTCATGAACTTGATGATCGCTTCCGCGCCTTCAGAACCGGCCGGCCATTCCACACCGGAGTACACATCTTCTGTGTTTTCGCGGAAGAGGATGATGTCCATGTATTCCGGGTTGGTGACGGGGCTGGGTGTACCTGGAATCCAGCGGACGGGGCGCACGCAAGCGTACAAGTCTAGCACCTGACGCAGGGTGACGTTCAAACTGCGGAAGCCGCCGCCAACGGGGGTGGTCAGGGGGCCTTTGATGCCCACGACGAATTCGCGCATGGCTTCAAAGGTTTCTTCGGGCATGAAGTTGCCGTCGTAGATGGAGGCTGCTTTTTCGCCGGAGTAGATTTCCATCCAGGCGATTTTGCGAGAGCCACCGTATGCTTTTTCGACGGCCGCGTCCCACACCAATATGGAAGCGGGGGTGATGTCTACGCCGATGCCGTCACCTTCTATAAAGGCGACGATGGGGTTGTCGGGTACGGTTACTTTGCCGTTTGCGAAGGTGATTTTTTCGCCATCTGGAATTTGGATATGTGCATATGCCATGAGTCTCTCTCCTATTTCTCGGGGGTTAGGTTGTCAAGTTATCGATTGGGGTCACGTTTGGGTGTCCGTTGGGGATTATACCGTGATCATTTCATGTGTAAAAATGGATGTCTGGCGGACTTGGGAATGGAAAGTAAATCAAGGATGTAACTGAGATTGGAGATCCGACTAATCTCCAATCTCTTGTGAGTAAGTTACACGCCGATCCTTATCGGCTTATAAATAGTTTTTTGAGTGTATCTTTTGTTTGTATTTCGTGATCTTCCCATGCCTGGATAATAGACGGGGCTACCCGGATAGGTCTGGACTCGGCGGTGATGATATGCCCCCAAAGGTCTGAAATGAGGGTGTAGCTCATGGCATGAATGTATTTTTCATCAGCCTGACCGTTGGTTGGAGGAAGGAGGTGTCCATGCAGCGTGATACCGCCGTTTCTGTTTCGGTGAGCTTTGTTCCATTCAATGCGATCAAACTGTCCATTTATTTCCAGGGTGTGGCGTGCTTCCCATAAAACGACGCGGGTTAGGCTGCTAAGGCTGTGACACAAGGGTTGGGGTAAGTGACGTCTGACTTTGCTTTCGTAGATATCGGTGGCGGCAACGGCCGTTATCACGGCAACCAGGCACGATAACCCTACATATTTTAGCCAGGTAATGAGCATGTTAGTGGTTCCGGGCAGCGTGTCCGGTCCATCGTTGGCAAGTCTTATTGCTTTTTCGATGGTGGTCAATTCGCTTTCAATCCGGGCAAGAACGGCTGGGTTATCGGTTTGCTGAACGAGTGTGCGGGTTTCTTGCAGGGTATATTTGATTTTGCCTGTCAGTGTGCCTAATGGAATTGCGCCAGGATCGCTTACTAGCTGTAATTGTTCTACCATGCTGACCAAAGCGGGATTGTTGCATAGGGGATCAGTGGCTGTTTCGCCAGCGGGAGCAGCCGCGCATTTTTGCCATGCATCCGCGTAAAGTGGCCCTAATGGCTCCAGTGTGTTGGCGACGCTTTGCGGATTGCACGTACCATTGTCGGCTTGTGTTTTGAGTTCTTCTAGGTGGTAGATGGCATTGTCAATGCGAACGGCCGTTTCTGTACTTACATTCAATGTATTCGCATTCCTCAAATTTGTGAGTGTGGTATCGATGGTTGCGGGATTGCACAAGAACAGATTGTTGGGCATTAAACTTTGCAGGCTGGACAGTGCATTTTCAGTCGGTGCCAGTTCATTGGCGTTTTTTTCTTGTAAAGCTTGAATTTTGCCAGTGTCTAAATTTACCAGTGCTTGATCGATCCGTGCTATCAGTGGGGTTTCCTTTTGAAAAGCAGATGTTACTCCCGGTAAAAGAATATAAACAATGAAGGGAACGAGTAATACAAAGACAACAAAATAGATTAATCCTTGTACCATTATTGGTGATAAGTTTTCGTAAAAAGACAGGGTTTTATCGTACTCCCGCTCTATTCTATGAATGCGTACTTTGCTCCATTGATTAGGAATGGAGGCAAGCGGGATAATGGTCCCCAATAGCATGATGACAAACATTAGTAAATAAACGAACCAGTTTTGGGGATCTTTGGCGTAGGCTATTAGCGTTTTATCTCCCCGATCACGGAGGAACAGGCGAATTAGCAAAAAACCTGTAACGAAAACGCTCAACCAGGTTAGCCAAAAGCGATTGAGCATATCCCAAACTCTTTCTAATCTGTCTCCTGGGTGTGGGGCATAAGCAAGGCGGAGCCAGTTGCGATTGTCGGTGCCACAACGGGGGCAATTAACGGCCGTTTTAGCATTTTCTTGCCATGCTTCCCAGGCATTTGCTTCAAATTCCGGTGTGGCGCGCACCAATGGCCTGACAAGTCTATGTGTATGTGCTGGGCGCTCGTGAAATTCTGTTTTGCCTGATTTTTTCGATGGGGTACGCCAATATTCTAATTTTGTGGCATTCGCTTCATCTTCTGCCACCATGAATAATTCATCGCAGCTAACACAATTAATGTGTAGTGTAACGAGTGTGTCTGGTGCTTTGGGAAATCTAACCATTTTGACCCTCATAACAATGGCAATGCGGCGGCAAACATTCCCTTGAGAAAAGCAAAAAGAGTTACCGGTTCAGGTAAGTTCAGCGTATTCTTTTGAAGTTACAACCCGATAGGTCAGCACTACAATTTCTGGCTGTGCAACATATTGTTTTCTGGCTTCGCGTTTTGCAATTTCGCTGACACTACTATGATAACTACAATGAATATGACCCTTTTTGCAACCACGCCTACTGCAAAACGCAACGTGTATAGCATACACGAAAAAGGAACTATAAATCAAGGGTTTGTGATAAATTTCACCACTTGAATCTGTCGGGTTCCCTACGAATTCTGTGTTTTATATGAGTTTTGTCTGGTTCTGTTTGGAAAAGCCTTTGAACACACGGTATGCTTGGAGAAATTCTGATTCATGTTATGCGGTGGGAGCGAATAACTTGAAATATTTAAGCATATTCGTATTAACTTTCTTTTTTATTATAACTGCGTGTACGCAGGTTGATGTGGCTCAGCCGGAAGAAACGGCCGTTGCCATACCCTCTGCTGGTGAAACTGCCGCCGCGACTGATACAGTTATCACGACTGATACACCCCCCACCGAAATCCCTACTGTGGAAACGGCCGTTTCCACCGAGATTCCCACTGCTTCGCCCACACCCATCACCGATGACCTGGCTATTGCCCCAGACGATCTCTTTCTCTATCCCCTTCCTGATATATACACAGATGATCGTGTCACCATTCAAGTTCTGCCGCAAGTGCCGGATGATGTACCCGTGGAATCTGTGACGCTGCACATCTATGTTGATGGCGCTGAAGTAGCAGTCGGGCAGTTGAATTTGGGGAGTCTTGCTTCTATGCCACAGGCAACCTTTGAATGGGTGTGGCAAGCCGGCAGCATTGCTGACACCCATGAAATTCAAGTCACGCTTGATCAAGGTGACTTGATTCAAATTGGTGATGAGAATCCAGACAACAACACGGCCGTTATCACGCTGCCTGTGTTAGCGGCTGCTTCGCGCCCGGTAACGGAGAGAAACGCCACCTGGGTTACGGCAGAGAATGATTGTTGCCTGATTCATGTGGTTAGCGGGACGGGTGCGTATCGGGATTTGCCAGCGTTAACAAAGATGGTGGAAACGGCCGTTCAAGAAGCTGGCCGACAGTTGAATCTGGAACCGGAAGAGAAACTCGATATTTTCTTTGTGGATCGTGTGATTGGGCAAGGCGGTTATGCGGGATCAGGTATCGTGATGTCGTACCTGGATCGCCAATATTCCGGGGGGGGTCTTTATGAAACATTGGTGCATGAAGCCATCCATGTACTCGATCGGCAAATTGCACCGCAGCGCATTTCACTCCTGGCAGAGGGAACGGCCGTTTGGGCAGCCGGGGGTCATTACAAACCGGAAAATCTGGATCAACGCGCTGCTGCTTTAGTCATTCTCGGTCAATATGTGCCTTTAGCCGACTTGGCAGATGATTTCTATCCTGTTCAGCATGAAATTGGTTATTTGGAAGCAGGGGGATTGGTCAAATATTTAATAGACACCTATGGCTGGTCTGTTTACCAGGATTTTTACAGCCACGTCATAATAGAAGGCAGCAAATTGCCTTCGGATGCATTAAATCAAGGTTTTCAGACGTATTATGGCAAGAGTTTGTCTGCCATGGAATCTGAGTGGCTTGATTATTTAGCGGAGGAAGAGGTGGGGGAAACGGCCGTTCAAGATTTAGCCACAACCATTCGGTTTTATAACGTGATGCGCCAATACCAAACCCATTATGACCCCACCGCTCACTTTCTAGCCGCCTGGTTGCCCAACCCTGCTGATGTGATCGAAAAAGGCAATCCTGCCGATCTAACTGGTCATCCTCAAGATGAAATCAATATCACGCTAGAAACAATGCTTTTTGCCGCAGATATTGCCATGCGCAATGGTGATTATAACCGAGCCGATATCCTGCTAGACAGTGTAACCCGTGTGTTGGAGGGTGATGGAGCCTTTATTGATCCGCTGGCTATTAACTACCTCAATATTGTGCGCAAAGCTGAAGCCGAAGGCTATGAAGCGCAGCAAATCGATCTAAATGGCAGTCGTGCTGAACTAACTGCAACCAAGAAAAATTCGAGTAATCTAGACACCTTCAGATTGAGGCTGCAAGGTCAAGATTGGGTATTCACCAACTAACCTTTTTACCACAGGCAGCTAACCACAAGACTGGGAAGATAGAAACGGCCGTTATCAAACCAAATTGTTTACTTGTCAGCGCAGACAAGCTCCTTGTGCCAACTTGAATTGGCCCCATCTTACAACCAACAAGATTTGATATATTCGACGAAAAACCTATGAGAAACGGCCGTTTGCCTCCTCTGGCAGCATGAACAAAAAGAGCGAGGCATAAACGCCTCGCTCCTGACATAACATAGTCAATCAAAGACTCTTTAAGAGTTCATCGGTGCTCGAGATTTTTTACCCTTTCCCCAATTGCGCCGCTGGCGAATCACCCACTGCTTTATAGGACCAATACGCAATGTCAATAACACACCCAGAATTACGGCAAAAATAAATGGTTGGGTGTATGCATTTTTCACCAGCAAAATGTAATGTAGCACAGCTAAAATAGCGGCCAGATAAACCCATTTGTGCAATGTCGTCCACTTCTTTCCCATCTTCTTCATTGCCCACCGTGTCGATGTAACAGCCAACGGCAGCAGAATCAGAAATGCCGCAAACCCAACGAGTGCATACCGCTTTTCAAAAATTGCTTCCCGAATCAACGGCCAACTCAAACCATAATCCAGATAAACAAAAATTGTCAAATGCAGTGCCACATACATAAAGGCATACACCCCAAAAATGCGGCGCAGCGGATACAATACTTTCCAGCCAAAAAGTGTATTTAGCGGCGTAATCGCCAGCGACAAGACCAATAAAACGATCGCGGCTTTACCGGTTCGCAGCGTGATTTCACGGATAAAGTCAGGGCTAAACAGGCCAAAGTAATAATCATAAGCCAACAGCGCCAGTGGGATTAACGCTCCCACGTGACCAGCTATCCGAATAATTTTGTTCTTTTGCTTTTTATCTAAGCTCATGTGGCTCCTCACGTGTCTGTCTTTAAAAATTCGCTTGCAAACTCATGCCGTCATAAAGGTAGGCGACCTGTTCTTCATACCCATTAAATTTCAACGTTTCCCGACGGCCAAGTTCACCAATGCGCCGTTCGCTCGCTTGTGACCAGCGGGGGTGTGGCACTTCTGGGTTTACATTCGCATAAAAACCATATTCACTGGGCGCTGCCGACATCCACAATGAGGTTGGCATTTCCTCAACCAGGTCAATTTTTACGATGGACTTTATACTCTTAAACCCATATTTCCAGGGTACAACCAGGCGGATGGGCGCACCGCTTTGGGGCAGCAAATCCTTGCCGTAAAGACCGGTTGCCATCAATGTTAAATCGTTCATGGCTTCGTCGAGACGTAAGCCTTCAACGTAGGGCCAATCATACCAACGGCTGTCTTGTCCAGGCATCACTTCCGGATCGTAGAGAGTTTCAAAGCGCACAAATTTGGCGTCGGCGGTGGGTTCTACTTCGTTGAGCAGTTTGGAGAGCGGGAAACCCATCCAGGGAATGACCATCGACCACGCTTCGACGCAGCGCAGGCGGTAGATGCGTTCTTCCTGGTCAAATTTTGTGCGTAAATCCTCAATGTCGTAAACACCAGGGTTACGTACCAGGCCACCCACTTCTACCTGCCAGGGTGAGGTGGGGAAATTTTTGGAAAGCTTTGCTGGCCCATCTTTATCGGTTGAGAATTCGTAATAATTATTGTAGGTGGTGATGTCTTCGTAACTGTTGATGGGATCACCTAATTCATCTGTTGTGGTGCTAACTGTGCCAGGGGTTAAATCTATATCTTCGGAGACGGGGGCTGCTCCTTGAGGAGCCGCATTGAATCCCTTGGGAGCGCACGCGGCTAATAAGCTGCCTGCGGCCACAAAGGTTGCCCCTTTCATGAATTGGCGGCGTGATGCGTAAATGTGTTCGGGTGTGATTTCGGAGGATGGAATTTCGATACCTGAGCGTTTTTTGATGAGCATAATTGCGTGTCCTTTTTTCTGCTTGTTTGGTTATATTCCCTTTATTGATGCTAGTGTATTAGATGCTTTCACTGTAGCGGAATCTTATGACAGATTTCTAAACAGAATCTTATGAAATGATTACAGAAGGCAAGAATAATAGCAATTAGAAGGCTGCGGGTGGAACATTATGACATTTATCATATGCGTCGGCACGTATATTCAAATAATCTTGATGCGGTTGGAGAATGACGATGGATAGAAAATTATCGGTAATGACGACGATGGGGAACAAACGCTGAAGCGGTTATTGCACAACAAAAAAGCCTGGACAATTATTGCCCAGGCTTTTTGTTAAACAGCGCCCCACTGTTTACTTAAAACTGTTCACTTAAAACTCACTGCACACTAAACTGAATCATATGCGGTTCACCAACGTAGTTGCTGTCTTTGACAACGATGAGGCGTAGCAGGTAGGTGCCGGGGGCTAGTCCTTCTGCGTAGAGCGTTTCTAAAATGCCGTTGACAACCGGGGTATTGTGAGTTTCGCCCAATGTGACCCAATTGATGTTTTCGCCGTCGGGGATACCGAGTTCAAATTTGTAAAACTGCACTTCTTCTGGATTGAAATCGGCCGTGCCCATGATGGGTATGATGCCGTCCACCACTTCGCCATCGGTGGGGCTGGTGATGCGCCAGATGGCTGGGGCGTTCGGGTCGCGGGCGATGGTGAGCAGTTCCTCGTTGCAAGCGGTCGTGGGCAGGATGGCGATGTTGCTGGCCTGTGCCCATTCGTGGGCGCTTTTGAGACTTTCAGGGTTGCGCGGCGGTTTCAGAAAAACCTGGGGCAGCGCATCAGGCGGCAGGGTGGCAATTTCTGCGCCTTCAAAGATGTGGCAGAAAAGTTGGGGCGGCGGTTGTTTGTCTGCATCTTCGCCTGTGCTGACCTGCGTGATTTCTGGCGGCAGGGGTGGCAGAAGGACGGCGGGAGCGCGTAAAACGGCCGTTTCCAATTCTTCCCATTTCACCACATTTGGGTCTACAGGTGAGGTCTCTTGTGGCGTACCGTCCGTCAAAAACCATTCCTCACTGCTGCGCGTACAATCTGTCGCCCCGACTGTGATAGAGCTAATGGCACATAACGGCCGTTTCTCCAATCCCGCTGGTGGTGTAAATTCAGTCGCTGGCGGTATCCCGTTTACATTCAATGATTCCAACAAGCCAAAATCACTGTAAATTGCCTGCATATAATCCGACCAGAGTGGCGCTGCGCCCGTTAGCCCACTGATATTGAGCATTTCGCTGTTGTCGGTATTGCCCGTCCACACGCCCACCACGAGACCGGGTGTGTAGCCCATTGTCCAGTTGTCGCGGTAATCGTTGGTAGTGCCGGTTTTGGCGGCGGCGGGGAACGGCAGCGCCAGCGGATTGTCATTGCCCATAGCAGGCACACGT
>JACSSI010000179.1 GCA_014879345.1 Anaerolineae bacterium
TTTAATGCCAATTAGTATTGGCAAGACTTTTGTAGTCTGCTTTGTTACACAAAAACTAACCGCACCCTTTGCTGGCATCTGTTCCATTCTTGGCAAAAAAATGTTATATTATGCGAAAGGCGTTCGCACTCACAACCATTCCACAAGACCAGCACGCCAACGGGTTGAGCCGAACCCCCACCCACTGATTTCGGCATGATTTGTTTAGCAGTCAGCTCAGGTAAGCAATTACCTAACCACAACAAGGAGAGGAACCCCATGAGCATCACATATGCTGACAAACCTTGGCTTAAGCATTACGAAGATGGCGTCGCAAAAACCATCACTTTGCCAGATAACACCATTATCGACATGCTTGATGAAAGCGCCAAAAAGCACCCCAATCACATTGCACTATTCTTCAAAGGCACAAAACTTACCTTCCGTGACTACAAAGAGCAAACAGACGCTTTAGCTGCCGCTTTGGTTGCCAGTGGTTTCAAAAAAGGAGATCGTGCCGTCATTTATATGGCAAATACACCGCAATTTGTGATCAGCTATTTTGGCATCATGAAAGCGGGCGGCATCGTCATCGCTACCAATCCACTTTACACTGAACGTGAATTAGAGCATCAACTGGCAGACTGCGGTGCAGAAACAGTAGTTGTGATGAGCCGCTACTATCCGCTGCTTAAAAACGTGCAAAAGAAGGGTCATACACAAGTCAAACGGATTATCGTCACCAATATCAAGGATTATTTCCCCAAACATCTCAGTATGCTTTTCACGTTATTAAAAGAGAAAAAAGGGGGAGATGATGTTAAGCCGGAGGGCAGCGATATGGCGTTCAAAGACTTTATCGCCATGGGAAAAAAGGCAGCTCCCGTCAATGTCACCGTGACCGTTGATGATTTGGCGATGCTGCAATATACAGGCGGCACTACAGGATTGGCAAAGGGCGCGGTAGGTACCCACGGCAATTTGTCTGCCAATATTGAGATGCTCAAGGAGTGGCTGGAATGGGAGGAGGCCAAGGAAGGATTTGTCGGCGCCATTCCTTTCTTCCATTCATATGGCATGATTACGGCCATGATTTTGTCAGCGGCGATTGCGGGTACGCTTTATATTGTGCCTGACCCCCGTGACCAAAAAGATTTGCTCAGCACCATCGACAAATACAAGCCAACGCTCTTCCCGGGTGTGCCAGCAATGTATGTTGCTATCAATAACAATTCTGATGTAGCGGCGGGAAAATATGATGTGAGTTCGATTCGCGCCTGCATTTCTGGCTCTGCCCCGCTGCTTATGGAAACAAAACGTGAGTTTGAAAAGCTGACAGGCGGCAATTTGGTAGAAGGGTATGGCATGACAGAAACCTTTGTGGCGACGCACTGCAATCCCATCAAAGGTGAAAACCGCGAGGGCTCTATCGGCTTGCCCCTGCCCAATGTGGAATGTCATATTGTTGATGCGGTTGAAGGGGAAAATGATGTACCCGTTGGCGAGATTGGCGAGTTGATTATGAAAGGGCCAACTATTATGAAAGGGTATTGGAATATGCCCACGGAAACGGCGAATGCAATGCGTGATGGCTGGCTTTATACAGGCGATATTACCCGTATGGATGAGGATGGGTATTTCTACATCGAAGATCGCAAGAAGGATATGATCATTGCGGGTGGCTACAATATTTATCCGCGTGAGGTGGAAGAGGTATTGGTGATGCACCCGGCGGTGATGGAAGCGGCCGTAGCCGGCGTACCGGATCCAAAACGTGGTGAAACAGTGGTGGCCTGGATTGTGAAGAAACCTGGGGATGCCACGACCGAAGAGGAGATCAAAGCGTGGAGTAAAACACAACTGGCCGCCTATAAATATCCGCGAGTTATCATTTTCCGGGATGAGTTGCCCAAGACAACGGTTGGGAAGATTCTTAAACGGGATTTGGTGAAAGAGGAAAAAGAGAAGTTGGCATCTGGCTAGCCCTTTCGCCAAAACGATGATGTGATGTTGAGACCTCGGAACTGGTTCTGGGGTCTTTTTTTTGCGCAAAATCTATCTGGGGATGGCAATGTAATGTTTTTGTTATCTGGAGTTTGGTAGGTTGATGGCAACAAATACCAAAACCTGACTGGCATACTCACCAAACTGGCTTCTGGAATTAGGCGGCATTGCGCTGGTAGCTGTACCAATGGTGGCGACTCTCAGGAGATAGAGGGTAGAGGTAGAGATAGAGATAGAGGGGGTATCTGTTGTTGTGGTTGAGCAGGGTGTGGGCTGGTACTGTAAAATGACCACTGAAAACTGGTTTTATCCACCCCGCACTGGTTGCAGCGCCCGCCACAATGGCCCATCCTGACGCAAGCCGCGCCGATCCAGGTCGCTGTTTGCCAGCAGAATGCCACTTGTGCAACGGTTGGTGAGGCCGCGAATAATGCGGCTCAGAAGCTGGTTGCGCATGGCAAAATCGTTGTCAGTTGTCCAGGGTTCGTCTGGGAGGCGGCTCTGCGCGAGGACGAAGGCGTTGCTCAGGGGTTGATTGGGAATCGCCCACCAGCCCTGGTCAGCCGCTTCCAGCCACACCTGCAATTGCACCGATTTCCCCGTCAACAGATAGCCATACATCGTTGAAATCTGGATGCCGTCGGGGTCTGGCGGGTCGCCTAAATCGGGGGGATTGGCGGTAACAAGGCCTTGATTGATGCCGTCGATGAATGCCGTGCCGATGGCGGCTGGGGTGGTCAGTCCCAATGCTTCGGCTGCCTGACGCAAACGGGTGGCAGATTGTACCAACCAGTCACAGATGGCCGCGCCAGACAGGTCGGGTTCCGGTTGGAAACGGGGCTGCGCCAGCAAGTCGTTGAAGAGGTTGTAGAGGAAGGCATCGAGGGGGAAACGGCCGTTACTCGCCACCAACCATTCCCGTAATTCCTCCACCAACGCTACAAACTCCAAGCCAATGCGTTCACCCAGTTGGTCTGGCAATTCACTGCTTGGCAGAAAGCGAATCTCCTCTGCCACATACAACCGGTCTACAACAAGCTGGGCGCGAGCAGGGTCAAGACCGTGAATGCTGAGGGAGAGGGCTTCGGCTACATCGTAACGGGAGGGCATTATGCGCCAGTCGGGATGAGCCAACGCCGTCCAGGTGAGCCAGGCACGTACACGCGGCTCTTCACGCGGACTAGAGCGGCGGCGCAAGAAAAAGTAGGGCAACCTCGCTTGTTTGAGCGCCTGCGCCAGCAGATAGCGCATGGCGCCGTCCAGATAAGGCGCGATGATGGCAATCTGGTTTGTGGGAATGCCCTGCTTTTGCACCAACTCTTGCAAGACGGGGGCTAACTGTGCCACCATTTCTCGGCGATAACGGCCGTTTACCACCCCCAGCAGCCCCTCTTTTGCTCCCAACGTCGGCTCACTGGTGTGCATCAGCTCATTTTCAACAAGATTGGAAACGGCCGTTAACGGAACCGTCGTCACAAAATTCTCAGTGAAATCAAAGGCCAGGTCACACCACGACCGGAATTTATTCGCACCCAGCGGGTCTGCGGCCATAAACCGCTTGTAGCCGCCGCCCGCATCGTAAACAATCGTTGTGGTTTGGGTATACCCCATTAAATTGGTGACAAAATTTTGCCCGGCGGGCGTCTGTTCCTCCACGTTGTCGATGAGCAAATGGCGGAACCGTTCTTCAAAATAGCGGCGGAATTCAGGGTGCTTGACCAACTGGGTATCAAATACTTCCACCACCAACGATAAATCGAGCAAGCTGTTGTCTAAACAAATTTTGCGGAATTTACGAACGGCCGTTTCGGCATCATGCAAATGGCGCACCCTTTCTGGCTCCCCTGTCCAGGTAACAATTTGGCGTTGAATCGCTTCATCCAGGCTCAAACCGTTGAGCGCCGCCCGGTTGAGCGTGTCCAGCAGTTGGCTCACAATCTGCTGTGGACGTAGGCGCAAATCGGAAAATGCCCCTTCTGCCAGCATCGGGGTGACGGTGTACCACATGAGCAGCTGCGCCAGGTCGTAGCTCAGGACGGTGGGCGGTTGAAACGGCCGGGCAAAGCCCGCAGAACGGGCGACCAACGGCCAAAACAAGGCCACCATCTCCTGAGCCATTCGGTTGTAAGTGGTAATCTTGAGATCGGCGTAAGGCCCTAGCCCCGATTGATGCACCGCGTCCAAATAGTCCGCCTGATGGCTCAGTTCGGCGACCAAAACCAGCAGCGTGTAAGCCGGTTCGCCGCTGTCGAGCAAGTGGAGGAGCCGCTGTTGTAACGCCGTCGTTTTGCCCGTCCCCGCCGCGCCCAGCCAGAAACTGGTTTTGTCAGCGGTGATGGCTTGGGATTGAACGGCCGTTAATTCAAAATTTAGCATGGAAAACATGGATTATAAGGGTTGCAGGGTTGCAGGGTTGCAGGGTTGCAGGGTTGCATTTTTAAAATCCCTAAAGGTAATAATTACTTTGCCACTTGCCACTTGCCACTCTGCCACCTTACTACGCTTCACGGTAACGCAAATGAACAGCGCCCAAGTGAATTTCATCGCCATCCATAAGCTGGATGCCGTATTCTGGCACTTGCTGTTCATTAACCCAGGTACCGCTCGTCGAACGTTCATCAAAAAGGCGGAAATGAGAGCCTTCCAGATGCAGCGTGGCGTGAATCCGTGAGACGGTAATATCGTTTTCAAAGGCAATATCTGCCTGCGCTGGCGACCGTCCCAGACTGACTTGGCTCGCTTTTAGCTCGATTGGGCCTGCTATACGTGTCACCGCTTCAAGGACTTCCAGATAGGCAATTGGCACAGCGGAAGTGACGATGGGTTGATTGCCAGATTTAGCAGAGGGCGTTGATTGGGTCAATGGTTCATCGTAAGCAGCAGCGGTATAGTCAGAGCTTGCCGTAGCGGCCGCTCCTTTTTCCCGCTTGCCACCTCGGGATGGCATTTTTACCTTGGACAGTAAATCATAACGACGCACCAGATAAAACGCTGCCAGCAGCAATGCCACCAGCAGCACCAACCAGATCAACCATGACAGCCCCGACGCGCCACCAGCATCTAAGTCTTGCGGTACATCACGATTGCCTTCTTGCACAGTCAAATTCACGGCGGGACTGGTTACAGGGATGCCCTGCTCATCCAAAACGGCCACCTGCACCGTATTGTCGCCAAAAACAAGATTATCCACTTCTGCTTCAAAATCATTGATGTTTTGCACTGGAATATCAGAGACAACTGTGCCGTTGACCACTAGCTGCGCTGCTTCGAGCTTCCGCTCAACGCCATCCAGCCAGGAAACAGTCGTGGCAAAACGCAATTTCACTGGATTATCTAAATTGGGCAGCGACATGATGCGGCTTTCGATAGGCAGTTCGATGGTAACGCTGGGTACTGTTGTGGATACCTCAAGGGAGGTGGTCGCTTGCACGTCTGGGTTGTCGGCTAAGTTGAGGCTTATTTCCAGGCTGCCACCTACGGGATTGTCCATCAGGTAGCTTAAATTGGTGTGGTTGCGCAGGGCGGTGATGCGGCTCCAGATTTGGGCTAAATCGGCGGGGTTGGTTAACTGAACGGCCGTTCCCCGCGATCCGCTCGACACCTCAGCCAAATAATCACGCCCAATACTCAGTCCACCCAGTTCCGCATTATCCAGCCAGACAGTGTGGATGGGAATACCCAGGTTGGCAGCATTCGGTGCCACATCAGTGGTGGTGAACTGGGAACTGACCACATCCGTACCATCAGACATCACGACCAACGCTTCTTGCATCAAGGGATTGGGCTTCAACGTCTCCATTTGATTGAGCATAGCCATGATGGAGTCCACCAACGCCGTCGCCCCGGTTTCTGGTTCCAACGGGGTGGCAAACGCATTCTGCACACTGTTGTAGAAATTGGTGGGTGCCAACAGTTCCACCGGCCCCGTTTCGCTAATTTTGTAGATGGCGACGTAATCAGTGCCTTCCACCATATTGCCAGCCGAAGCGTATTGTAAAATCGCCTGCTGGATGGCTGGGATCTGCTCAGACACACCACCTGGCACATCAATGAGGAAAACGGTTAAAGTGCCGACCGGCGTCGAACCCGTCACCTGAAAATCGACTGGCGCTCCGTTTTCCTTGAGCACCACACCGCCGCCATTGAAGTCGATGGCGTTGCCTTGTCCATCCATGCCCACCACTTGTAACTGGATAGTGGGCGGGCTGGCGGCATCACTGTTGGTAATCAGCAAAAAGGGCAGCGGTGATCCCGGCTCATCCTGCGCGTGGACGGTAATAGCAGTCAGGCAAAGCAGCAGCACTATTATGTTGACTAAAATCCAATGTGGGGTGGTGGTATTTTTTATTTTCATGGCTGGTTCCTTGGCTTGCTCTTACCGTGCTATAATAACAAACGTGGGGCAGAAAGTAAACATAATGAACCACAAATCCCCATGAAAACGAGCAAAAAAGCCAATGAGATTGTCGAATCGCCGCCACCATAAAACCGGATTTCCCCTGGACCTGACAGGTTTCAAAAATCTGTCAGGTCTTCTGCTTCTATTGTTTCTCTTTGTGGCACAAACGGCCGTTTCCCCCAATTTTATACAGCCCGTGTTCAGCCAGGAGTCACCCGGCGATCTCATCCAAATCACCGATGTTGATGATTCTGAATTCCCACTTATAAAAGTGACGCTACTTACCATCGGGCAGAACGGCCGTTTCCTGGATTTAGCAGGTCTCAGCTTGCGTGAAAACGGGATACCCGTGGCCTACGAGCCAACAAACGCGGAGATTGGCCTGGATGCTATCTTCGTCATCGACGCCAATGAAACACTGCTCACGGATGACACGGGCGGCGGTCTGAGCCGGGCTGACCAGGTGAACGCCAGCATCAACCAGTTCGCCAGCTCAATATTGCGACCAGAGTTGGACACGGTATCTGTAATTGTGCCGGATGACGTGGGCGCAAACGGCCGTTTGCTCATCCAGGACAGCGCCGATCCCCAAGCCATCAACGACGCACTCGCCAGCTACACCCCGCTAGGTGCCTGGCCCACGCCCTTGCAAGACATGCTCATACAGGCCATTGACCAGGCGATACAGTCAAAGGAAAACGGCCGTTTTCCCACCATTCTCCTCTTCACCGACGCTGGCCGCATCCACCTTCAGCTAGACTACGACCAACTGCTGCAATCCGCCCAAGCCCACGACATCCCCATTTCCGGTGCGATTTTAGGCACACAAACCACCGAAGAAGAACTGTTCCGCATCAATCGTCTCACACAGGCCACACGCGGCACAACCCTCTCCATGCCAGATTCAGCCGCCCTCGAACCGCTGCTGGCACAATGGCAGCAGCAAGGCTATCTGCCGCAATTGCAATACCTCTCCCTGCAAAACAGAAGCGGCCAATACCCCATCGCCATCAATTTGGGTCAACAGCGTATCACCAGCGAACTCGATCTGGAACTGCTGCCGCCGACGCTGACGCTGCAACCAGCTACCACTGAAATCACGCGCAGCGGCCCCGCCCACGACACGCCCGTCACCGACCTGGAACCGAAACAAACGCTCATCCCCGTGCAAATCAGTTGGCCCGACGAGAAACCACGCGCGTTAACGGCCGTTGTCTGGCAAGTAAACGGCGTGCGGCAGCCGCAAATGAATACGCTCACACCCAACACAGCCGGTCAGCTCATGCTCAGTTGGAACATGGAATTGGCCGATGCGGGCAGTTACGAATTCATGGTTGACGCTGTGGATGAACTGGGACTCACCGCGAAAAGCGAGCCTGTCACCCTGGAAATTGTGGCAGAACGGCCGTTAGCCCCCACGACCACACCCTCTCCCACCGCCACCCCGGAACCAGAACCGATTACGCCGGAGAGCATGAACGTGTCACTTTGGCTGCCGATTTTGGGGGGATTGGGATTAACGGCCGTTATCCTCCTCCTCATTCGCAGCCGCCGCCAGCCCCCGCCCACCGCCACTGACGCCGCCAGCCCTGCGCCCACCGACCTGCCGCCGCTGCCAGCAGAATCGGCAGCGCCGCCCACCACAGCCTACGACGCTTACCTGGATCCGCTCAACCAGCCGGACAGCGAACCCATCTTGCTCGAAGGAGACAACATCATCATTGGCCGCGACGAAGCTGAAGCCACCCTCATCCTAACCGACAAAAGCGTGGCCCGCCTCCATGCTCGCATCGCCCGCCAAAACGACAGCTATTGGCTCTACGACGAAGGCAGCGCCCACGGCACTTACCTCAACTACACGCGCCTCGGTCTGGCTCCCAAAGCCATCACCGACAACGACGTTATCAGCATCGGGCGGCTTCAATTCCGCTTCAAACTGCGTATTCGCCCCAAAGAAAATCATGCGGCAGAAACCACAGAAGATGATGTTGAAGCGTGATCCGCTATGCTAAACGTTTGTTATCACTGTGGTTTGTATCGGGCAGACAAGACGATTGATGTTGTAAA
>JACSSI010000180.1 GCA_014879345.1 Anaerolineae bacterium
TAGACACCGGTCAAATCTTCACCCGGAATCCCCATAGTCGCTTCCACACCAGCACCCGTGCCTAAAAAGACAGCATCATACCGCTCCTGCAAATCTTCAATCGTAATCTGATCTCCAATGCGCGTATTCGTCTTAATCGTCACACCCGCTTCAATCAAATCCTTGATTTTATAGCCGACAATTTCCTTATCCAGCTTGAAATTGGGAATACCATAAACCAGCACACCACCAGCCACCGGCCACGCTTCATAAATCGTAACCTCGTGGCCCAGCTTCACCAAGTCCTCAGCCACCGTAATCCCAGCCGGGCCAGAGCCGACAACAGCAACCTTCTTGCCTGTCTTTTCTTCGGGAACGGGTATAAACAATGCACCAGCCTCACGCGCCTTATTAGCCACAAACGCCTCAAGCTTTCCAATCGAAGCCGCCCCACACGCCTGGCTCAAAACACATCCAGTCTGGCATAAATTGGGGCAAACACGACCACACACTTCCGTAAGCGGATTGGTACGGGCAAAAATTTGCGCCGCTTCAATGAACTTGCCTTCACTGATCCGCCACACAGCCTCGGGGATATCATTGTTTGCCGGACAGTTAATGACACAGCATTGTGGCTCCGGGCATTGCACACAACGAGAGGCTTCCGCCATTGCGGTCTCATCGTCATAACCCAGGATTACCTCATCAAAATCCAGAATGCGATCTTCCACATCCCGTTTGAAATAAGCCACAGGCGCTGAACGTGCCCGGCCTCCCCGATTTACGTTACGATAGGTTGAATCTGAACTCATCTGATGTGAACCTCCGCTGATTCCATCACTTCACTTCGGTCAAATGCTATCGCCTTGGCTTGTAGTGACCACTTTAGCGGCCATATAACTACGAACTTAGGATGGCATAGTTGATAAATGAGAACCCAAGCAAAAAATGAAACTGTTAATGTCGAGGCGATTGTACCCTTTTTCACAAATGGATGGATGTTGCGAATAGCACCTATCAAGGGTGATATATGTCATGTTTTTTGGATGACAGTAAAAACCACTTGGTTAAGTTGAACAAAAAACAGGGGGAGGTTGTCTTCGCATGTCAAGATTTATTTGATTGATGTAATAAATCAAATAAATCTTGAAGATATGGAGAGGAGTTCCTCAAGAGCGGGGCGCACCGTCCGGCTGAGCACACGCCGAAGCCACGATAGATGAAAACCTGGGAGCGCGGACAGCTTGTCCGCGCTCCCAGGTATGAAGGATGTGCTTGGCTTAGGAATTGTCTACAAACAACTTTGTTCGTAGTAACCGCTTTAGCGGTCGAGACGACTAAAGTTGTTACTACGAACTAATTTCCAGACGTTTACTCAGCCAAATGCAATTGCCTATTCATTTTGGAGCGCTTTAACCAGGTCGATGTAGGCTTGCATGGCATCATCTTGGCTGGTGCCTTTAAGGTTTTCCCAGGCATCATATTTGGCACGACCAACCATGTTGGTGAAGCCAGGGCGTTTGCCGCTGACATCACCCGCAGTAGCCTGTTTGTAGTAAGAATAGAGTAGCAGCAAGTTTTCATTGCTGGGTGTTTTTGGCAAAGCTTTTGCTTCTTGGGTTGCGGTTTCAAATTGGGCATGTAAGTCAGACATGATTTCTCCTGTGTTACTTTGCCGCTGTGCTGCTCTGCGACTTTTTATTTTTCTTTTCCTCTTCTTCAATATCAAGAATTTTATCGGTAATTCCTTCTTGTTCGATGGCGTAGTGCAAGGCCATTTCAAAGGCGGATTGCGTAAATTGCATGATGTGGGCGAAGCTTTCATCTGAGAGTTTGCGTGCCGCATCATGGCGGCGGTAGATGTTGACGAATTGGCGTTCCCGTTCGTATTGCAGCGGCAGCCGCCCCATGCCCCAATTATCCAACAGTGACCAGATGGTGGGGTTGTAGGTGCGTGTCATGCGCATGACGAAGGGAACGGGATCGTGCCGTGCCAGCAGGGCGGCGGAACGGAGGATAAGCTCAAAAGAGAGGGTAGCCGTGCCATTTTCGACGGCTTCTAGGAAGGTTTTGTCTTCGAGATCAAGCGCGTCGCTGAGGTCGCTAATGGTGAGACCCGCGAGTTTACGCAAGTCTGCCAGATAGCTGCCAGTCTCTTTCATCATTTTGAGCTTGTCGGCGTCGCCGATGAAGGTCTTGCCCAGACGCACGGGGGCTTTGCCTGCTTTGACGGCAAGTTTGAGGGCGCCCATGGTGACATCGCCGGTGAGGTTTGTGAGTCGCCGTACCAGGCTGTCATCTAGCAATATTTCTTCTGGTGTGGCTGCTTCTGATGGTTCTTCTGTTTCTGTTGTTCGAGATGAGGCGGTTGGATAGATGTGTGTGGGCATAATGAATTCCAGTTCGTTGCCGTTGTCGTCGTTGTTTATGTTTTGGGTTGGTTCAGCCATGTGTATCTCCGATGGAGATTGTTTTGCTCTCCAAATATATGATACACCATGCGGTGTACTTTTCAATCTCAGGTGTTGGGTGTGATGAACTTGGCACTCTGAAAAATGGAACCAGATTCCTGTGATTGCAACCGAGTTAGGGGAGTGTCGGTTGAGGAATCTGGTTCCGGGGGAGGGTTGATATGGAATTGGTGGGGGTATTAATTTTTTACAGGTGGTGACGTCTCTTCTATGGGTTTGGCGGTCGGCTCTGGCTCAATGGTTGGCGGTGGTGGTTCTGTTGTCGGTTCCGGTTCGGGTGTGGGGGTGGCAGGTATGTCTGTTGGTTGGATGGTAACGGCCGTTTCTGTGGCTGTTGGCGTGATCGTGCCTCCTGGCAGTTCAACGGTGGCCGTAACAACGGGGGTGCTTGTTATCACCTCAGTTGGCATGAGGGTGGCTGTTAGGGTGATGGGAAGGGTGATAGGCACACTTGTTGTGATTTCGACAGTGGCTGTAATCGTCGGTGTGGGCGTATTGGGTATTGACCACGAATCGGTTGTGTGGCAGTTGCTGCATTTGCCGCGTGGATGGCTTGAGGGTCTGTCTCCGCTGTGGCAGGAGTTGCAGTTGGTGTACGTATCGTGATCAAACAGGATGTCGTTCCAATTGCTGGTGCTTGTATGGCAGTCGCTGCATTGACCAGGCCAATGTCCATCCGGGCTTTGGTGGCAGGTGTTACAACTCTCTCCAATGCCGGTGTGGTCAAAGGTGACATCGTTCCAATTTGTGGTGTTGTGGCAGTTGGTGCATAGACCGTCATAATGTTTGTTTGGTGGCGTGTGGCAAGTTATGCAGTCGTCGAAGCCGGTGTGGCTAAAGGTGATAGTGTTCCAATTTGCAGTGGTGTGACAGAGAGAACATTGCCCTGGGTAATGGCCTGAGGCGGCCGTGTGGCAGGCGGCACAATCTTTCAGAGTGCTGTGGTTGACGTAGATTTTCCACCAGTTGGCGGTGATGTGGCAGGTTGAACATTGCTGCGCATAGTGATTAGAAGGTGCATCTGAGGTGTGGCAATCTTTACAATCTTTGAGATTGGTATGTGTCATGAATACATCATCCCAGTCGCTGGTGTTGTGGCAGCTCAGGCAACTGCCTTCATAATGAGGTGATGGTTTTGCATGGCAGTTGGTGCAACTGGTGTTGCCGGAATGCTCTTGCCCGGCACCCTTCCAGGTAGATGTGCTGTGGCATTGGCTGCATTGACCGTCCGGGTGGGTTTTGGGTGACTGGTGGCAACTGCGGCAGTTCATGGCGCTGTTGTGGGTGATGACGAGATGCTGCCAGTTGGTGACGTTGTGGCAGTCTGAACATTGACCGAGGGAGTGGCCGAACGGCCGTTCATGGCAACTGGCGCAATCTGTGGCTCCTTCATGGGTGAAGAGGATGTCGGTCCAATCTTCGGTTGTGTGGCAGCTTTGGCAGTTTTGCTGATAATGACCTGGAGGGGCTGTCTCGCTGTGGCAGTCTGTGCAGGTGGTGTAGCCTTCGTGGTCGAAGTTGGTGGGAGTCCAGGTGTAGGTGCTGTGGCAGCGGCTGCATTGTCCCTCATAATGGACGAGGGGGGTGATGGCCTGGTGGCAGGTGGTGCAGTCGGTGTAGCTGGTGTGGTCAAAATGGACGATATTCCAGTTTTCGACGTTGGTGTGGCAGCGCGCGCAGGTGCCTTCGTAATGCAATTCAGGGGTGTCTTGAATGTGGCAGCTTTGGCATTCGGTAACGTTGGCGTGGTCATATTGGAAGCGTGCCCACTCTTCAACATCTGTGTGGCACAGCATACAGTCGCCAGGGTAATGGATTTCCGGGGTGACGGCGATGTGGCAGGATTCACATTCGGTTACGGCTTCATGGTTGTAGCTGAAGGTTGACCAGTCGTCGTAGTCGGTGTGGCAGGTCTGGCAGGCGCCAGGATAGTGGGGTGAGTCGAGGACGGCAAGTTCTTCGATGACGCCTTGATGACAGGATTCACATTTGCAAACACCGATGTGGTTGAAGTCGGTTACGAGCCAATCGGTGGTGGTGTGGCAGCTATCGCAGGTGCCTTCAAAGTGGCTGGGATAGAGGTTGTTTTCGGGAAGGATGAGGTGACAGGCATCGCAGGCAGTGGGGGTGTTGGCGTATTCCCCGGTGGCGTGGCAGGCGGCGCATTCCAGTTCGTTGTGTGCGCCGGTGAGCAGGTAGAGGGAATGGTCTACTTCCTGACCCAGAAAGGTGACGGGAAAAGGTGGGTTGAGGATGATTGCTGGCTGTGATGGGGGAATAACGGCCGTTATCTCAGCAAAGGTGTCGGCCGCTTGTAGTTGTGCGATTTTGTCGTTGATGGTGTTGATGATGCCGCTGTCGTTGCCTGCCATCAGGGAGACGACGACGACTTTGGATTGACTGAGCAAGCGTGACAACCGTTGATAGTGCGGCGCTCGTTTGTCTAGCGGAATGATGTCTATGGTCTGGATGGCGGTGTTTAGCGCCTGATCATAGGCAGCCGCAGCGAGTTGGATGCTGGCGTTGTCTTTTGCTTGTGCCAGATTGGCTAGACGCAGATCGACCAAGGTCAAGGCTTGATCGGCACGGGCGTCAGGCGCCTGGAGGAGGCGCAGATGGGTTTGTTCGATCTGATGCTGCAAGGCATAGAGTGAACTGGAGGGCGCAAACGGGTGGGTTTCATTGATGAGTAAAATACCTAAAGCGAAAACGGCCGTTATGGCACTCAAAAAAAGTAAGAGGAGCAGTAATTTTCTCATAAGATTCCATCCATTTCATTAACGATTGATTTTGGCGACTACGCCAGTCGTACCCAAATCTTTCACCTGGATATCATTGGCATCTTCAACTTGTCCGAGGGGATGACATTCCAGACAATTCTCAAACGCTGTTACGTTCTGTTCCTCGTGCACGACTTCTGTTTCTGCGGCATCATGGCAGGTGTAGCAGGGATACTCTGTGTACCGATTTTCATGGCAGGTCTGACAGGGCTGCTCTTCTTCTGCGCCGTGATCTAACGGAAATGGGTGGATGCGCAGTTCCGCGGGCAGCCACCCGGCGGTGGTGTGGCAGCGAATACATTCTTGACCAAAGGAGCTGTCATGCACATCTGGTTGTTCATGGCAGCCAGCACACGTTGTAGGTGTGCCAGCAAATTGCTTGTCGATATGGCATGATTCACAGGCCACATCACGATGTTGCCCATCTAAAGGGAAAACCTGGTTGTGATCAAAATTAGCCAGCCGGTCATGACCGTCATGGCAGCCGGCACAGTCACTGCCATATTGGGTGGTGTGATCAGTCATGAAGCGGGCATCGTTTTGGGTGTGGCAGGTGACACAATCTAATGATTCTGCACCAAAACGGCCCAGTTGATGGCAGCTTGTGCAGTTCATATCGCTGCCGGTGTAATCGGTTTTGTGATTTTCCAGGCTGAAGGCGGCAAGCTGGGTGTGATCGACATTATTGAAGGCGAAGGTTGTGATGATGGTTTCTCGCCCTTTGTGGTCGACGTGGCAGCTTTGGCAGCGTGAGGTGCCGGGGAGCAGGCCATGCAGACCGGTGGCTTCGGTGCGCTGTTCGGCGATTTCCATGTGGCAGCTTTGGCAGCGATTGTCGGTGATGCAGTGGATGGGGGCGTGGCAGTGGGAACATTCTTGCTCGAATTCAGAGTGGGAGGCGTAGCCACCCAGGGGTTCATTGTGGGCTTGAACGGCCGTTAATGGCCCCGGGCTTTTGTGCATGACTCCGTTATAGAAGCTCAATGTAAACCCTGTCATGATGACGAGAGCGCTCATCATGCCTACTGGTTTGGTGAAAAAGCGAAACAAATTGCGGATCATGATGTTACCTCTGAATCATTGGCAGATAGACGAGGTGTGCTTCTACCGTGATGTCTGCCCCTAAAAATAAAAAGGATTTGCCTACCAAATCGCGGTTGATGCGGTACTGGGGTGCGCCAATCAGGATGTCGTCGTAGCTGTCTCCGTTGGTGTTGCTGGCTGTGCTGACGCTGCTCCCGAATTGGGTTTCCGATTTGTCGCCATAGCTGTGCCAGGCGGGCAGCAGGGAGAGTCCAGTTGATGCGCCTAAAAAGAGGGTGGTGCGCCCTTCTTCGTTTTGGTCGAGTGTGAAGAATGGTGCGCCGATGAGTGCGTCGTCCATGCCGTCGTTGTTGACATCACCTGCGCTGGAAACGGCCGTTCCCAGGCGAGCATGGGCTTGATTGGATTGGATGCGCCAAACGGCCGTTGCTGTGGGCAGGCTACCCCCTAAATACAACAACGCCGCGCCTTCATGCTCTTGTTCGTCTGAAAAATCAGGCGCACCGACAAGGATGTCGTCGTAGCTGTCTTGGTTGGTGTCTCCGGCAAAGGCGACGGCTTTGCCAAACCAGCTATCTGTTTGTGTGCCGTAGACTGTCCAATCTGGCTGTGCGCCCGGCCCGTTTTCACCGCCGAAGAAGAGAAGCGCCGCCCCGGTGTCTAGATTTTGCTCATGGTTCAGACGGGGCGCACCGACCAGGATGTCGGCGTAGCCATCATTGTTGACATCTCCGCCCCCGGCAACGGCCGTTCCCAGTAAGGCACCTGCTTCATTTGATTCATACTGCCAAACGGCCGTTTCTGCCAAACCAGCCTCAGAGCCGAGGAATAAAAAGACAGCACCTTCCGTTGCCTGGCCGTTTTCAAACCAGTTTGCGCCGACGAGTACATCGTCAAAGCCGTCGTCATTGACATCCCCTGCGCCGCTGACGGCATAGCCAAATTGTGCATCTTTTTGGTTGATTTCCAGGAGGCGTTGAGGGGTGGTTTTGAGACCGCTGCTGGAGCCGAGATAGATGAAGACGTGGCCTTCATGGGATTCTCCGTTTTTGTACTGCGGCGCTCCGATGATGATGTCATCATAACCATCATCGTTGATATCGCCGGCGCTGCTCACGGCAAAGCCAAATTCAGAGCCTTGCAGATCAGAACCGGCGCTCCAGTTGGCGTTAGTGGCAGTGCCTCCCGCAGAACCATGAAAAACGAAGGCAGACCCGGCACGATAAACGAAGCTGCTATCTTTGGGCGCACCAACAATGATGTCTGTAAACGTGTCACCGTTCACATCACCGGCGGCGGCGACGGCGTGTCCCAGCAGTTCACCATCCTCATCTCCGGTTGTGTTCCAGTCGAGTGTGAGGTCGTTGGTGATGGCTGCGGAAATGGAAACGGCCGTTAACCCCAATAGCAAGATGAGCAAAAAACCCGCCCACCCAGGCAAACTTTTAATCACATCCCCTCCCAACCAATTGGTCATCTCTGAGGGCCCCTAACCCTTTACCAAAAGACCAGATAGTGAAAAAGAAGAAGGCGAGACCGGCAAGTTTACCGGCCTCGCAATTCTATGTTTCACCCAAATAGAAACTCATAAATGGGTGGCGACTCGCAATTTACGGCTCATTCATCGTCATAGGCAGGAATACTTGATGCAGCTCGTCTACAATCCATATCTGCACAGTTACACCAGGAGACCAACGGCCGCCCTTATCTTTAGCCTTAAAAGTAAACTCCACCCACTTAGAGTTGCCATCAGCCAACCCAAGCTGATTGATGATTTCCGCAGCCTGGAGTTGCAGCATCTTTTCCGTGCCAATGACGACAGGTTCAGTCTCAGCGCCTAGCGGCTTAACAAGCCACACAGTTTCTTCAATTTCCCCGCTGGAACCAAACCCCTTGGCGCTGCCAACCAGCATGAGGCTATCATCAGTGGCAAGGCTCAGGATCGTACTGTTGACATACAGGATGGACGCAACGGGATTTATTTCCAGTTCAGAATCGTCTGGCAGATAAAGCAGGCGGCGGAACCAAATGTCGCTGTCGAAGATTAACTCGTGACCGTCAGGCAATATTTCTTCCTGCCATTGGTTCCAAACCGTGTACATGAAGGTGCCGCCAGGATTAGCAAGCATACTTGCTTCGCCAGAGAGAATATCA
>JACSSI010000181.1 GCA_014879345.1 Anaerolineae bacterium
TGAAACCACAATACTGCCTGCCTGGGGCGTGTATTTGATGGCATTGTTGACGAGATTGTACAGAATTTGCTGGAGACGGTTCTCGTCAAAAGCCAGTAAAACGCCGTTTGGCCAGAGATGGAGCGACAGGGTTTGCTGCCTTTTTTCCGCAATATACGCCAACATGCTGACAACTTGTGAAACAGTGTCGTTCAAATCATTTTCTTCTGGCCGGAGGACAAGTTTGCCCTGCTCGACTGAATCGAGGTCGAGAAAATCGTTGATAAGCCAATCCATGCGCACGGCCTGTTTTTGGATGATTTCTGTATACGCGCTGATTTTGGGTGGCGTATCCGCCGGGATGAGGCGAAGCATCAAATCGCTGTAGGCGCGGATGGTGGTGAGTGGGGTGCGTAAATCGTGTGCAGCCATGGAAAGGAACAAGGATTTGAATTTGTTGAGCTGTTGCAGCTCAATATTGGCTTCAGAAAGCTGTTCTTTAACCAGCAGCAGTTCGTTGCGGTGCTGGGTCAGCCCCTGTTCCATCTTTGCCTGATCGGTTACATCTTCAACGATGAGCAGCAGGCCGTTTTCCAGCTCCGGGTTGTTGATGGGGGTTATGTTGATGTCCAGATAGATTAAACGGCCGTCGGGCATTTCCCGATTGACCCGTTCAAAAGCCAGAAACGGTTTGGTGCCGTTTAAAACGGCTCTCAAGCTGTCTTCTGCCCCAACGAATTCCCAAAGCAGCTCCTGGATAGGACGGCCGAAAATATGGTTGGTTGGTTCGCTGACGACGGTGGTGAAATTGGGGGAAGCATACAGCACCTGAAGGTTTGGCGAAATGAGGGCATAGGCTACACGATGGATTACGTTGAGCACTTTGGTAACCTGGGCTGCGAGCATGATGGCGTTCAGATCGATAGGAGGTACGGTCATGAGTTTCCTCCTTCGAAGAGTTCTGCCAGGTGGGCGAAGGCAGCTTCAACGTTTTCGCCGGTTTTGGCGCTGGTGAGGAAGATAGGGGCGTTTAGTTCAGTGGCAACGGCCGTTAACGTGTCATCATCAATAGCGCGTTCCTCCGTGCGATCAATTTTGTTGCCCAGAAAAACAAGGTGGACATGGGGATTCACAGCACGAATCTGGCTGGTATACCGTCTAACGGCTTCCAGCGTATCTGGTCGAGTGAGGTCACACACAACCAAAGCGCCTGCTGTGCCTACCAAATACCCCGTTTCTGCTCGTGAAAACTCATTGCCGCCAACCAAATCCCAAATTAACAGATTGAGCTTGTAATCTTCGCGCTCTAGCGATTTCCGAGAAACCTTGACGCCGATGGTGCTCAAATATTTGTCCTCAAAGCGCCCCACCACAAAGCGCCTGACCAGACTTGTTTTGCCGACGGCAAAGTCTCCCAATAAGCATACTTTTTTTTGCACAACCTTCATCGTTTTGTGTACTCCATTATGGCATCAATTTGATGTGCATCATTTTTCCGGTGTTGGTGTAAATGTCGCCGTCACAGGCACCACGTCACCCCGCAAAGCTACCCAGGCATAAGGCACCCAGCCACGTTGTGTGCCGGGCAGCCAGGGTAAATTAGACTCCCATTGTACCTCTGCCCATGATCCTAACACAGAAATCAAGATCATCGGCGTCTCAAATTCTAAAGCAGTGATGCGCTCGGCATCGACGTTTGGTTCAGCACGCACCCAAATTGGGCTGATAGGTTCGGCGGCTGGTGGTGTGGGGGTGTTGGTAGGCGTGCCAGTTGTTGTGGGCGTGAATGTGTTGGTGGCGGTGTGAGAAGGTGTCAATGTGGGGGTATTGGTTGGGGTGTGGGAAGGTGTCAGGGTGGCTGTGGGAGTTGGTGTGTTTGTAGGCGTGAATGTATTAGTAGGTGTATTGGTGGGTGTATGTGTGGGTGTATTGGTGGCTGTAGGCGTGTTGGTGGGTGTGTGCGTTTGGGTGGGGGTGGCGCTGGGAAAGGCAAGCGGATAGAGGGCGATGGTGAATTGCAAGTAGAAGCAGGAAAAGCCCAGGAAAATCAGGCCGATAAACCCTGTGGCTAAAATGAGCCATTTTTGAGAGGTAGATAAACCGGTTGGGGCTTGTTGTCCAATCGTGGCATTGTTTACAAACTGTTGGATGCGGGGTGACATGTAGGGTAAATCTTCTGGATTGCCAGTATAGTCACGCAATTGCGCTTCGTATAGAACGTGCAGGTCGGCGACTAGCTGGCGTAGTTTGGCACGAAATCCGGCCGGTTCTACGCCAGCAATGACGACGGCGGCATAGGCAGCCCGTCCGCTTTGGATGAGGATGCGCAGGTCGCCATATTGAATTTCGTTGAGTTCTTCGGGGGCGTCTCCTTCTGGGGTGAAGGAATCACGTACGAAGTCACGAACGGCCGTTAACATGCCGCTAACCAGATCAGAATCAGCCGTTTCTACACCAGAAACTTGTTCTCGAGCCAAAAGGAGACCGGAACCGTGCTGGATAATAAAGATTTCACGAATGGCAAAGGGAAGCGAGTCGCGTACTGCCAGTTCGGTGGGGGAGATACCACGAAAACGCGCCCATATACCACGCAGGAAACCCTGTGCGCCAAAGGTGATGCGTAGCTGGGCGTCAACATTGCGCTGCATTTCACGGAAAAAATCGGTAACGGCCGTTTGCACCGTCTCCCCAATCACAGGCGAAAGCGCTTCCACCATATCATCCCGGCTGTCACGAATCTGCACCCGGATGGCCTCGCCCATCACCGGCCCTAGTGCTTCCGCCATTTCATCCCGGCTGTCACGGATGCGCCGCCCCACCAAATCACCAAAGACAGGTGTCAGCTTGGCGATCACACCCTCAGAATCTACCTGCGCTCTGCGCTGGAGAATTTCGACTTGCACTTCCAGGTCTTTCGCGCGGTTTTCTGCTTCATGCAGGGCTTGACGGGCAGCTTGCAGCTCGGCATGAAGCGCATCTGAACGGTTTTGCAGTTGGTTGATGTGGGTTTGCGTTTGGCTCTGGTAGGTTGCCAGTTGTTCTTGCAGGGTTTGGATGCGTTTGCGTTCTTCCGCCAACAGGATGGATTGCACAGAGGCCAGCAATGGCGCATCGCTTTGTAGGGCAGGCTGGTCGGTTCCTGGCAGTTCTGGCTTAGGCGGCGAGGTGGTCATAAAAGGAAGGGGGCGGTTCGAGAACCGCCCTGTCATTCGATTGGGCTCAGGCTAGTTGGAGTCGCTGCGCATCCGTTGCCCAAGTTCTGCCAGCATTTGGCCTAAATCGGCGCGAGATACTTTTTTGTTTTCCAACAAACTGGCGAAGGTCATCAGTTCTTGACGCAGTTCATCATCCCGCTGCTTGCTTTCAGCTTGCAGCGCGCGTGACTGTTCAGTTTGGGTTTCGCTCAGTTTATCCAGGCGGTCGCTCAAATCTCTTTGAATTTGACGAAGCTGGGTCATAAAATCAGCAGTCAAGGTGTCTAGTCGCTGCGAAAGTTCCTTTTGCACTTCACGCAGGTGGGCAGCCTGGTCTGCTTGCTGGGCATCTAACCGGTCTGATAAATCGCGGTGTGTGGTGCGAATTTGTGCGGACAAGTCACTGTTTTGCCCGTCGATGCGGTCGTTTAATTCTTGTTGAGCGGTGCGCAGGTTGTTGCTCTGAGCCTCGGTTTTCATGTTGAGGCGTTCCACAAAATCGGTGCGGGTAGCGGCCAACTGGTTGCCGGCGGTTTGATCAAGATTGCTAACTTTTTGCTCGATTTGGTTGGAGAGTTCCTGGCGGATGGCTTCAACACGCAGTTCCAGATCGCTCATGCGTTTTTCTGTGGAACGGGCTTGTCCGCCAAAGAGGATGTCGCGCAGGCGAGCTAGTTCGGTGTCTGTGGCAGATGTTTCTGTTTGCGGTGGTGTTGGTTCTGGTTTTGAGGGTGTGAGCGGTGTGTCCTTGGCGGGTAGAGCCTCTTTTTGCTTTTCAGGTGCAGGCTCTGGTTGTGGCATTGTGTCCATTACAAGCTCTGCTTTTTCTACGGAATCGTCTGTGTTTTTTTTGCCGAACATGATTACCCTCCTGTTTTCGTAAGTTGAATAAATTGATGCGCTTGATTGTGAAACCTTAAGATGCCCTGGAACGGCCGTTTTTCTTTAAGCTAGAATTAATTTGTTATTTCTCTCAACGGGTAAGAACTACCAAGATTATAGCCTATTTATAAAGGGTCTCTCAACTCCAATTAAAAAGAGGCTTGATTTTGTGTGCTACTTAGTAATAACTCCCTCATTTAGGCGAGTAATGTTACAATGATGCCGCTATATAACACCTGCTCTTTCTCGACTAGAAATGATTTTTACACGATACGATTACGAAACTTGTTTAAAAGGATTACCCAAATGGTAACAACGCTCAACGTAGAAAATGCCCCGCCCGCCTTCCACTTACTGGTCAAACCGACTGGTGCGGTCTGCAATCTGGATTGTAAATACTGCTTCTTCCTCTCGAAAGAGATGCTCTATCCCGGCAGCCGTTTCCGTATGGCTGATGAGTTGCTGGAAACGTATATCAAGCAACTGCTGGAGTCTCATCAGGTGCCGGAGGTGAACCTGGCCTGGCAAGGGGGCGAACCAACGCTGATGGGGCTTGATTTTTTCAAGCGCATGATTGATCTCGCCAACAACTATAAAAAGCCTGGGCAAACGTTGGCTCACACCATGCAAACCAATGGCACGAAACTGGATGACGAATGGGGCGCGTTTTTCAAAGAAAATAATTTCCTGATTGGTCTAAGCGTGGATGGTACGAAGGAGATGCACGATACTTACCGCGTGAACAAGGGCGGTGCTGGCAGTTTTGACCAGGTGATGCGCGGCCTGGAAGTTTTAAAGAGGCACAACGTTGATTTCAATATTCTTTGCACTGTCCACAACGCCAACGCGGATCATGGCGCGGAGGTGTATCGCTTTTTCCGGGATGAGTTGGGCGCGGATTTCATGCAGTTTATCCCGATTGTGGAGCGGGCAAATGAGACGCTGCTCCCGTTAGCCAATGTGGGTTGGAGTGAACGGGATGGGGGAGAACGGCCGTTATACGTCCAGCAAGGCAATCTTGTTACAGAGCGTTCCGTCAAATCCAAACAATACGGCCGTTTTCTCATCGACATCTTTGAAGAATGGGTGCGGCGCGACGTGGGGTCGGTCTATGTGCAGATATTTGATGTGACCCTGGGCAGTTGGGTGGGGCAGCATAATCTGTGCATCTTCTCGCCCACCTGCGGCACTGCGCTGGCACTGGAACATAACGGCGATCTCTATTCCTGTGATCATTACGTAGAGCCAGATTATCTGCTGGGCAACATCCATGAAACCCACATGCTTGAACTGGTCGCATCAGAGAAACAACGCCAGTTTGGGCAAGATAAACTGGATTCCCTGCCCCAATACTGCCTCGACTGTGATGTGCGTTTTGCCTGTCATGGCGGCTGTCCGCGTAACCGCTTTATCACTACACCAGACGGCGAACCCGGGCTGAATTATTTGTGTGCGGGGTATAAAGATTTTTTCCACCATGTCTCAATGCCCATGAACATCATGGCAAACTTGCTTGATCAGCAGCGGGCTCCATCCGAAATTATGGCGGTGTATGCCCAACAAGATGCGGCGCAAGCGGCCCTGTTAGCCAGGACGGGGCGCAACGACCCGTGCCCTTGTGGCAGTGGCAAAAAGTTTAAGCAGTGTCATGGTAAGAAGCAATGAGCCAGCCGGATAGCAGTAAGTTGGAAACGGCCGTTTTCAGAGCCGTTATCGTGGTGGCGATTGTCTTGTCTATCTTCTTTTGGTACCGCTACAGTGAAAACGTCTACGTGCATGAAGGCGTGATAGCCGACCCCGCCATGTGTCCTGGCGATGTCACCTTTGCGGTGATTGGCGACTACGGCACGGCCAAAAAACCAGAAGCAGATGTAGCGGCGTTGGTCAAAAGCTGGCAGCCAGATTTCATCGTCACCGTCGGCGACAACAACTACCCAGACGGCGAAGCGGAAACCATCGACGCCAACATCGGCCAATATTACAGCGACTACATTTTTCCCTACGTAGGTGAATACGGCTCGACGGCCACCGAAAACCGCTTTTGGCCGGCGTTGGGCAATCATGATTTACGCACAGAACTCGGGCAACCCTACCTTGATTATTTCACGCTTCCTGGTAATGAGCGCACCTATGATTTTGTAGCCGGCCCTGTTCACTTTTTTGTGTTGAACAGTGATCCGACAGAGCCAAACGGCCGTTCTGCTGATTCAGTTCAAGGGCAATGGCTGCAAGCGGGATTGGCCGAGTCTGACGCATTGTGGAAGCTGGTGGTGATGCACCACACACCCTACACTTCTTCCATGAAACGCAACCCCGATAAAGAATTACAATGGCCTTATGCAGACTGGGGCGCAACGGCCGTTCTCTATGGACATGATCATCTTTATGAGCGCTTTGAAGCAGACGGCATCCCTTACTTCGTCAATGGCGCTGGCGGCAAAGAGCTTTATAATTTTGGCCGCCCTGAGCCAGAAAGCGTGGTGCGCTACAATCAAGATCATGGCGCCATGTTAGTGCAAGCCAGTCAAGCTTGCCTTAACTTTACCTTTTACAACCGAAACGCTGAACTGATAGACAGCGTGACGGTGACACAGTAAATTCCCTCCCCTCAATCCTTGCTCCCTCTCCCTTTGGGAGAGGGCTGGGGAGAGGGAAAGCGTAAAAACAACTAAAGACGACAATTCATGACCGATTTAAACCAGTTTCGTACCAAAGTAACAACCATCCGTTACAGTCGCTACTTAGGCGTGCCGACGCTGGTGGCGATGGGGAGCAATATTTCCGTAGGTGTAGGTATTTACCTGTTCATTGGCTCAATTCTACAAGCTATTGGCTACCAAACGCCCATGGCCTATGTGCTGACCCTCTTTTTCTTCATCCCCATTATTTTGACATTGGCAGAACGCATGCCGCTCATCCACGCGGGCGGCGGCATCTATGACCTCACACGGGCGCGGGAAAACGTGCGGCGTGGCTTTATCAATGGCTGGATGCTGCTTGGCGGTTTGTTAGGATTGGGCGCCCTGCTCGCTTTGGGCGCGGTTCAATATTTCAACTATTTATTAGTTCAACTGTTTGATTCTTCATTGCCCGTCCCCCTGTTGATTATTTTTTTAGTGCTGCTCATTGCCATAAACCAGTATCTAGGCACCCATGCCGAGTGGCATAAACGGCGTCTGTTGGTTGGTGGGGGCATCCTCTTTTTGCTCTTTTTGCTTGTTTTGGCAGTGGTGAAACCGCAGCCCGGCATGATAGCCTATGCCTGGCTGCCAACTACCGACGAGATCGAAGCCGTTCCTTTTCTGGCGATAGGATTGTGGGGTATTTATTTCATCTTGGAGCGTTCTGATCAACTGCGATCTGCCCGTCAGGATGGGTTGTCTACCTTGTTAGCGCCGATGGTCATTTTAGCGGGCTTGGGCATTGTTACGGCGCTTGTGCTGCTGCGGTATCCAACGTTGATTCTTAACAGCACGGCGCCTTTGGTGTTATTGGCGCAAGCCTATCATCCTTTGCTGGCTCTGTTACTGGTACTGTTTGTCACGGCGATGATGATCACGGGTTTGAATCAAGTATTTACCAGTGTCTTTTTATTGGCGCATGAGATGAGAAAGGATGGGCTGCTGCCACCAGCGCTCATGAGGGTGCGGGGCAGGCAGGATGTGCCAGAAAGATTGCTGCTCATTTTAACGATTCTGATTATCTTAACCGCCGTTCTGACAACGATTAACAGTGCAGCCACCATCGCATCTGCTTGTTTGTTGACGGCGCTGGTCGCTATTCACAGTCAAGATATTGGTACTAAAGCATCCCGACTGCCGGCAGAACGCAAGCTAAAACTGCCCCTGCATCCGTTGTTTCCCATCATCGTCGTTATTCTTTGCGTGACCTTGATTATTTTGCAGCCTTTTGAAGATTTATTGTGGCCGTTGCTGTGGCTGCTGGTTGGTGTGATTCTCTATTTGCTGTACGCGCGCCAGGCGACCATCGCTAAATTGCAAGAAGCGGTAGTGATTAAAGAAGATCAACCGGAGCGCACCAAAGCAGCCTACCAGATAATGGTTTGTCTCTCGCGGCAGGAAACGGCCGTTTCCCTCATTCAAGCAGGGGCAGCCATTGCCAAGGCGGAGCAGGGCGATTTGCTCGTGCTGCGTGTGCTGGATGTGCCGGAACAAACACCTAACAAACAGGAAACAGCCCGCACGCTCTTGGCCGAATTAGAAACACTCATCCAGCAGGCAGAAGTGGGCGATTTGGTCGTCTCTCCTTT
This sequence comes from Anaerolineae bacterium, assembly GCA_014879345.1. Lineage (GTDB taxonomy): Bacteria > Chloroflexota > Anaerolineae > Promineifilales > Promineifilaceae. The sequence goes on from JACSSI010000181.1 coordinate 8,326, forward strand.
GGTTCGCATTGCACCCTCTGTATCAACCGGCATCCTTTCAACAGCCTGGGAAGAAAGCGTCAGCGCCATCTTGT
>JACSSI010000182.1 GCA_014879345.1 Anaerolineae bacterium
TACAGACGGCGATTCCGAAAGATGTGATTCTTGATGTAGTGACCCAGACTGCCGAGATTGCAAAATCGTATGGTATACCTGTTGATCTGGAGTGGGTTTATGATGGAACGGCCGTTTACTGGGTTCAGTTACGTGAAATTACAACCGGGGGCAATATTAATATCTACTCCAATCGTATGTCTCGAGAGATGCTGCCCGGCTTAATCAAGCCCTTGATTTGGTCAGTGAACACGACAGTAGTAAACAGCGCCTGGATCGATATCTTTACCGAATTGATTGGCGCCAATGATATAGAACCAGAAGATTTGGCCAAGGCCTTTTATTTTCAAGCTTACTTCAATATGGGCACGATTGGTCGAATTTTTGCTGCGTTGGGAATGCCACAGGAAACTTTAGAGGTGATGCTGGGATTAGAGGGAGGGGATCAACGTCCAAAATTTAGACCATCAAGCAAAGTGCTTAAGCATGTGCCACGGATGCTTAAGTTTGCTGTTGCCAAGCTGCGTTACAGCAATGAAGTTGATTCTTTTTTGCCTGAGATGGATCGGATTTTCAAGTCATTTGAGGAAAAACCTCTCGACGAATTGGATGAGCGGGAGCTTTTAGCGGAAATTGATGCCCTTTGTCGCTTTACGCAAAAAGCGGCTTATGCCAATGTTGTCGGTCCGTTGTTGATGCAGATGTACAATGGCTTGTTACGGTCCAATTTGCAGAAGCAAGGTGTGGATTATGATCAATTCAACCTATCTCATCACATGGATAGTATTGAAGATTTCGATCCGAATTCACATTTGGACACTCTTTATGCTCAATATAGTCAGATAGATGTGTCTGTAAAAGAGCAGATTGCGGCAGGAACGTTCGTTGATTTTCAGGCGATGGCGGACATTGAGGATTTACAAACGGCCGTTTCCCAATTTATCGACCAATTCGGCCATCTGAGTGACAGTGGCAATGATTTCTCAAAACGGCCGTGGCGTGAAGATCCTGATTTAGTGCTGAAAATGATTGTCAATCGAAGGCATATTGAGCATGAAGGTTTTCTGGATAGCTACAAAGACGATGGCTCAGAAAAAGAATTATACAATTGGGATACGCTGCCCATTAGCCGTGTAACCCGTTGGCGATTGGGCTGGCATTATCAGCGCGCGCGTCAATTCCGTTATTATCGGGAAGCGATTAGCTTCAAATACACCTATGGTTACAGTTTGTTACGAAATTATTTTCTGACACTTGCAGACCATTTTGTGCAGCGCCAAATCATTCAGCAGCAGGATGATATTTTCTATCTCTACAAACCAGAAATTGAAGAAATTGTCAACGGAAACCCACAAAATGATTATCAAGAGCTGATCCAGAAACGCAAGCAAGAAATGGATGCTGCTCAAGGTATTGTTTTGCCTGAGATCATCTATGGTGATCAGCCACCTCCTCTGGAAACATATGATGAAGACCAAGTGCGCTTAACGGGTATTCCTACTTCTGGAGGTTATTTTCAAGGACTCGTGCGCATTATTCATACCATCAGTGACTTTGATAAGATGGTGCCTGGTGCCGTGCTTGTTGTGCCTTTTTCTGATGTCAGTTGGACGCCTTTATTTGCCAGGGCGGGAGCAGTTATTGCAGAATCCGGGGGCATTTTATCGCATAGTTCCATTGTGGCCCGTGAATATAAAGTGCCAGCTGTGGTATCGGTGACGGGCGCTTGCCGTATTTTGAAAGACGATATGCATGTCATTGTGGATGGGTTTAAAGGTGAGATTATTATCAATGGAAAGTAATTGATTGAGAAAAGGAGGATGGGATGGTTCCCATAATCGCTTTGACCGCAGCGCTCGTTGGGTACTTATTCGGTGCAATATCGTTTGCGCGGCTAGTGGCTGGCGTCGTATTACCAGGAGAAGACATTAGTAGTACCATAATGGAACTCCCGGGAAAAGATATTGGTCTTGAGATGAAATCGGTGAGCGCCACCAGTGTGATGATGCACACTGGTCCCAAGTATGGCTGCCTAACGAGTATTCTCGATATGGCCAAGGTGTCGATACCGACATTGGTGTTTATGCTGATGTATCCAGGTGAAGATTATTTTTTAATAACGGCCGTTGCTGGTGTTGCTGGTCACAATTTCCCCATTTACTATAAATTCAAAGGAGGACGGGGTGTGTCCCCCATCTTCGGTGGTTTACTCATTATCGATTGGTTGGCTATTCCAGTTACCGTATTAATAAGCAATATTCTCGGTTTGGCGTTGTTTCGCAACGTCATGATCGCTTACACGGGATTCACCGTTTTACTCATTCCGTGGATGTGGTTTCGCTTTCATGAATGGGCCTATGTGGCCTACGCTGTCGCCGTTACCTTACTTTTCTACCTGGCAATGATTCCAGAGCTCAAACAATATTATGCCTTGTGGCGGGCTGGCGAATTGGAAGGCATTGAGATGGATGAAGTGATGGAAACCACACATATGAAATATGTGCTGCGCATGGGCAAAAAGATGGGATTCATCAAAGAAAAACCGGAAGCAGAACGAGATGCGCCTGTTTCCTAAAAACCTAAACAATGTCATTTACTGAGATTTAAGATTCAAAATAAGGAGGAAAAATGAAGTATCTGAAATGGTTTACTCTTATTGTGCTATCTATTCTATTGGGTGTGTTGCTTGTACAGTATATGACGATACACCCTCTCCAGATGGGCTTGGTTCTTTTCTTAACACTCGTTGTTTTGTTTGTGATTATTATTCTTATTGCTAAAGGGTTTCAGGGCAAACAATTACCCATCGCCATCATCTTATCAATTGTGCTGTTTGTTTCTGGATATGCGGTGATGACGCAAATTTTCCTTTCACGTGAGGATCCCAGGTTTGTACCAGAACTGACGCGTGCCCTTGGTGATCCTGGTGACGGCCACACGGCCGTTATTTATTTCACTCATGGCGAACCCTCCACCTACAACCCTATTAGTTGGATCAATCAATTCAAAGAATTTGACGAACAGGGCATTGCTTTCATTCCATTTTTAGTGCGCCCCTACTTTGTGCATCAACTACGTAATGCTTATTTGCGTGTAGGCCAGAGTCATCATCGGGACATGCACTTGCAAATGCTGCAAAGCTTAGAAGCTGCCTACAGGCAAGAAGGGGATGAAACGACGAAGTTCTATATTAGTTTCTTGGATGATGAGCCACGCCCTGATGCTGCTGTGATTCAGGCTCTCAATGATGGTGCCAGCCACATTGTTGTCAGCGAAGTGTTTTTGACCATCTCCAACCATACCGCCGAAGGTGAACATCAGATAGAAAGCGTCAACGTCGAAGATTATGGGGCAACGCTCACGTTTACAGGCCCTATGTGGGATTCTGAGGGACTGCGCAGCATGTTTGTGAAACGAGCAAACGCCAATATTGATGGAACAGACAAAAGCAAAGTCGGTGTACTTCTGGTAGGGCATGGACAACCTGATGAATGGGATGTGGAGTGGCCTACCGAAACTGAGCAAGAAACATCCTTCCGCCAAGAAGTGCTGAACCTGTTTGCGGAAGATGGATATGATCCTGACAATTTAAGTTTGGCCTGGATGTCGTTTAAAGAGCCAAAGCCAGCGGAAAAGGTAGAAGAATTCTATGAGAACGGTATCGAGAAACTCGTTTTTTATTCAGCTGCCATTAGCGCCGACTCAATTCACAGTCAATATGATATTCCAGAACTTGTTTACGAAGCAGACATTCCTAAAGATATTCCCATCATCAATTTAGGCGCATGGAATAATGATCCCATTGTCATTGCAGCCATCAAAGAGAAAATTGATGAGGCGATGGCTGCTTCTGGCAAGTGATTAGTTGATGTATTAGTCTAAGAAGAACATGCTTGCGTCCCCGTTTTCCTTGTTCTGGTATACGTGGGGTGTGCATTTCATATTGGGATACAACAGTAAGTATAAAAATGGAGCGATAAATGTCAGTCCTCACAGCAGAATCATTGACCAGACAGTATCAACTTGGGGGGCATGTTGTCAATGCTTTGGCAGGTGTAGATTTTTCCGTATCAGAAGGTGAGTTTGTAGGCATTATGGGCCCATCGGGCAGCGGCAAATCAACACTATTACACTTGTTGGGTGGCTTAGACAAGCCTTCCGATGGTGAAATCACCCTGGCGGGTAATAAGTTATCCCTCTTGAATGATAAAGAGACAACCTTGGTGCGCCGCCACAACGTCGGCTTCGTTTTTCAGTTTTACAATTTGCTGCCCACACTTTCTGCTGAGGAGAACATTTTGCTGCCCATACTTATTGATGGCAAAGATGGCAAGCAATATCAGAAGCGGCTGGATACTGTGCTCAAACTGGTTGGCTTAGAATCTCGACGCAGCCACAAACCAGACCAGTTATCAGGCGGCGAGCAGCAGAGAGTATCTATCGCACGAGCCATGATTACAGAACCAGCCATCGTTTTGGCCGATGAACCTACTGGGAACCTGGATTCAAAAACAGGGAAAATTATCATGGAACTCTTGCGTCGTTCCTGTGATGAATTAGGGCAGACGATCATTGTAGTGACGCATGATCCTCGGGCGGCTGCTTATGCGGATCGCGTGGTTTTTTTGCAGGATGGGGTAGTAGCCTCGCAGATTGCTTTTTCCGAATTGGATGATTTGGCGGTAAGGCGGCAAACTGTTATTGATGCTATGGTAGAGTTGGAGGCTTGATGACCCTGACACGGTTGCTTATTTTACGCTCGATTAAGGAACGGCCGTTACGCATGCTCTTGAGTTCGTTTGGCATTATCTTGGGGGTTGCCAGCATCCTGGCCATTGGTGTTACGAACCAGGCAGCACTCGAATCTGTGACCCGTCTCTTCGCCGACACCTCTGGCAAATCCAGCCTCATCATCACCAGCGCTGACTCTGATGGGCAAGGTTTTAATGACAATATCATGGGGCGCGCTGACCGTGTGGCGGGTATTGGGGTGATGGCCCCGTCTCTCAGCGTGACCACCGTTCTCGCTGAAGAACTGCCGCCGACTGAAATTGCCTTCAGTATGTTTGGCATGGATCAAGGGGGCTTGTCCCTTATGGGTATCGACCCGCAGGTAGATGGACAGGTGCGCGAATATGAATTGGTAAACGGCCGTTTTCTGTCAGAGCGGTTAGACGACGAAGAAATTGTGCTTGTTGAAACCTTTGCCATCGAACAAAACCTCACGCTCAATGATTGGGTTGAAATTACCACGCCGTATGGCATTGATAAACTGCGCCTCGTAGGCCTGATTGCCGAAGAAGGAGCAGGGCGACAAAATAATGGAGCCTTTGGTGTGGTTCCCCTGGAAACACTGCAAAAATATTTCGATCGCAACCGTTCCCTTGACCAAATTGATGTTGTCATTGACAAGCCTGATGCCTCCAGCGCCGACGTCCAACAGTTAAAAAATGCGTTGCAACAGGCATTGGGTACAGACTATGCTGTCTTGTTCCCCGCGTCTCAAGGCGAACGAGTGGTGCAGATGTTGGGTAATTATCAGATTGGCCTCAATTTCCTCAGCGGTATGGCGTTATTCGTGGGCGCATTCCTCATCTACAATGCTTTTTCCATGACCGTCGTTGAGCGCACCCGCGAATTTGGCATGTTGCGCACCGTCGGCATGACCCGTCGGCAAGTCACCCGCCAGGTGATGCTAGAAGCCTCTGTTTTGGGTCTGATTGGTTCAGCGATAGGTATTGGCCTGGGTATTTTCCTGGCGCGAGGGCTGTCTGTGGTAATGGAAGTGGTGCTGGGGCAAGATTTGAGCAGGATAGAACTGCCGATTGATTTGGTGATTATCAGCGGCTTGGTGGGCCTGATTGTGACACTGTTTGCGGCTGCAATCCCTGCCTGGCAGGCGGGCAAAATATCCCCATTAGAAGCCCTGCGTATTCGCGGTATCAGTAAAGAAGGCTGGTTTATCAGTGATGGGTGGAAGGTCGGGATTGCGCTGCTGCTGGTTTCTACGGCGCTGCTGTTATGGAATCCATTCCCCTATGATGCCCAGTTCCGCTTAGGCAGTGTGGCTGTGATTGCTCTGTTTTTTGGCGGTACCTTTATGATTCCTTCCAGCGTAACTTATTGGGAACGGGGAATGCGCGGTATTATGCGCCGCTTGTATGGCAACAGTGGTCTCATTGGCAGCCTCAACCTGGAGCGCTCCAAAATGCGTACCACCCTCACCGTAGCCGCCCTCATGATTGGCGTGTCGATGATGATTGTGGTGTGGACGATGACGGAGTCGTTCAAAGGGGATTTGGAAGAATGGCTCGATGGCTATATTGGCGGCGATATTTATGTGACATCATCGGTCAATATGCGGACTGATTTGTGGCAGCGTCTGCAATCGGTGGAAGGGGTGCAGGCTGTGGCGCCGGTCCGTTATTTTGAGGTCAAATGGTACACACCTGATGGGGCAGAAGAAGATGGTTTGTTCATGGCAGTTGAGCCATTGGCTTACAATGAAGTAACCTCTTTTGTCTTTGACCAGACTGATAATGGCGTTTCGGAGGAAGCAGCCCTTCTTGAGATGGAAGGGGGCGATACCATTTTTGTCTCCAGCGTGATGGCGGAGAAGTATGGTCTGAGTCCGGGGGATTCTTTGGAGCTATTTACGAAAACGGGAAAACGGCCGTTTGTCATTGGCGCAGTCGTGGTCGATTTTTATAACAACGGACTTGTCATCGACGGCAGTTGGGCCGATATGCGTCGCCATTTCCGTTTAAACGATGCCAATGCCTACATGGTCAAAGTAAATGAAGGGATCAGTATTGATACGGTTAAAGCAGACATCGACGACTTGTTTGGTGATCGTTACCATCTCATTGTGGAATCGAATCTAGCTATTCAGGAGCGCGTTAACGTTTTAATGGATCAGGCGTACAGCATGTTCGACATTTTGGCGCTGATCGCGATGCTCGTTGCTTTTCTCGGGATTACCAACACCTTGACGATGAATGTCATGGAGCGCATTCGTGAAATTGGGATGCTGCGCAGCATTGGCATGTCCAGAGGTCAAGTGATATTGATGGTGCTGGCTGAAGCCGGCCTGATGGGTGTTATCGGCGGTGTCGTGGGCGTGATTTTCGGCATATTACTTTCACGCATTTTCTTGCTATCAATGACCGCGATGTCGGGTTATAAGTTGGAATTCATCTTGCCCATTTCCCGTGTTGTTATGGGTTTCCTCATCGCCGTCATTATCGCTCATATCGCCGCTGTTTTCCCGGCTAACCGTGCCGCCAAAGTCGATATCATGGAAGCCATCCACCAGGATTAAACTTCGAAAACTCACCGCAAAGTCGCAAAGGTAGCAAAGTTTTTTCTTGGTTTTCTTTGCGCCCTTTGCGTTCTTTGCGGTAAACGCTTTTTGTATTTGCTGCCCTGCCTGATAAACTCCCCTCATTATGCATATCGCTATCAACGCTTATTTTTGGAATCGCCCGTTTGTGGGTAGTGGGCAATATACCCGACAACTTGTTTATCACCTGAACAAGCTGGTTTCTGACCTCAAAATCACCCTTATTTTTCCGCAAATTCCAGGAGAAACTGAACCGGAAGATGTGCCGCTTGATGTTCAGGTGAAAATTGTACCAGCGCGGGCTGGACATTTAGGGAAGGTGTTGTTTGAGCAGCAATTATTTCCTAAAGCTTGTCAAGAAGTGGGCGCAACCTTAGCTCATGTGCCTTATTGGGGAGCGCCATTGCGTTCACCTGTGCCGTTGGTGGTGACGGTTCACGATCTGACGACGCTGTTGGTGCCGGAATATAATCGGGGGGCGAAAGCGCGACTGTACAATGCGTTAGTGAGTGCCAGTGCCAGAGGTGCGAATCACATTATTACGGATTCGTTCGCGAGCAAGTTGGAGATTGTGGATCATTTGGGGATAGAAGAGGAAAGGATAACGGCCGTTTACCTCGCCGCCGATTCAGCCTACACCCCCCAAGAAAACAGCCTGGTCGATATGGCCGTGCTCCGTAAATATGACCTGCCTGATTTCTATATCCTTTACCTGGGTGGCTACGAAAATCATAAAAACGTCATGACTTTGCTCTTGGCCTGGACTTACGTCGGGCAAGCACTTGGCACGGATTACCCCCTTGTCCTGGCTGGTCGGAAACCAAAAGAACCATCCGATACCTTCCCTGACTATGACAGCTACATCAAGCAATTGCGCATCGAAGAATACGTACACTGGATTGGTTACGTGGACGAAGAGGACAAACCCGTGCTCTACCGTAACGCCGAAACCTTTGTTTTTCCCAGTAAGCGGGAGGGGTTTGGCCTG
>JACSSI010000183.1 GCA_014879345.1 Anaerolineae bacterium
TGTATTCAGAACTTCCGAAACAATATCTTGTCTCATCGGACATAGAAGAATCGTATGGTATTGATAAATAGTTTGTGTCGTTATCGAGAAGATAAACATCAACGCACAAACTAGTGTCTTTACAGTTTGCTCTAACTTCAATACGTCGTTCTGTGTCAAAACTACCCCCCATAAAAGTTCCTACTGTACCTTTGCCTTCCCATGTACCAATAAGAGTGCTAAATACAGGAGTTTGGGTTGGTATAGTAGTTGAGGTTGAGGTCGGTGTGACGGTTGGGACAAAGGTGCTTGTGGAAAGGGGTCGGGGTGTATTTGTTGCTTCAGGAACTGGCGTGTCCGTTATTATGGACTTAATTGTCATTGTGGAAGTTGCTTTATCTGATAAATGTTCTGTGGTATTGGACTTATTTGATTGATTATTACAAGCAGTTGTTAATAAAGTAATGATTAAGAAAAAAATGGCGAAGAATTCTTCTTTTGTAGTCATGATTCCTTCCCTTTGCTAAATTTGAGATAGATTGTAGCTGTAAAGGTTTTTAAGTTAGACAAGTTCAGTCAATTGGAACATGTTTTTCGATAATTCTCTTGAGGGAAATACGTTTCCCACTCTAAAAAGGTTAAATTACGTCCAACTGTATGACAAGCTAGATCAACCAATATGTCCATTTGAAGAGGCCATAAACGAACTTCTTCAAAATGGCCTGTTATCAGCCAATTTCCGTCTGGAGAAAATATTACATGACCAAAAGAACTATTTTCTGTCATGCTGATAAAATCCGAAACCAAATTATTATCAGAGTACAAATTCCATAGCTTAGTCGGTTCACGCTCGTATATCGTGCCTCCTCCTTCAAGAGCTAACCATTGTCCATCTGGACTAAATGCTAGAGATTTACCGGTAAGTACTTGCGGGGATTCCTCAATCTCAGATGATTTCCACAAACTAACACTCCCGTTCCAATCATGATAAAATCCTGTAGAAGCGGCAAACCATTGCCCATCAGGGCTAAAAGCCATATCCTCAATATAGGTGCCTAAGTCAGATAAAGTATGAATTATTTGTTGATTTGCTAAGTTTAAGATACGAATGGTGGCTTTAGAGGATGTTGCTCCCATATCATCATCACTGCCAATGGCTAGCCATTTTCCATCAGGGCTAAAAGCAAGCGAAGTGACTTTCTCCCCATTGATAGTTAAAACATTTTCCTTGCTTAGTGTTTCTAAGTTCCAAAAATCAACCCTGCCATCATTTCCTCCGGTAGCAAGCCATTGTTTATCAGGACTAAACGCTATATCTAAAACTTCATTATCATTGGATAATGTAAATATGGGACTATCCCAATTTTGCAGAGATGTATCCCAGAAATCAATATCCCCCTCTCTGGTACCCGTTGCAAACCATGTGCCATCTGGGTTGAATGCCAAACTCACCACCGATTTGTCTTGGATATTTAAATCACTTGGTGGAGAATCTGTTGCTTGTAAATCCCAAATTTTGTTGACATTTCCACTTGTCCCGCCTGTTCCGCCTGTAGCGACAAGCCAATGACCATCCGGGCTTATAGCCAATTCTTTTATAGAATTACGCTCATTACTAAGTGTCATGTAGCCAGTTCCAGCTATTTGACCATGTGCAGTTTTTAAACGAGTAAAATCCCATAAACGTGCAGTGTTGTCCCAACTTGCGGTTGCTATCCAACGATTATCAGGACTGAAAGCAATGTCTACCACATAAAGTTCATGGCCTTTGAGGAGTGCCGGTTGATCGTAAGAAGAAGGTGTCGATATGTTCCATAAAACACCAGTATTATCTTGGCTTGTTGCAGCCAGCCATTGATTATCATGACTAAAAACTATTTGAGATAAACCAGAACGAATTGGCAATCCTGATTCAGAAAACACTTGTGTCGTGATACCAGATAAAATTAGAGGAGGGGTATTTAAATTCTCTTCTGAGGAGATGTCCCATACTGAAATAGAATTGATGTCAGAAATGGCCAATAAATTACTATCGGGGCTAATTGCGATGTCCCAGTTAGATAAATCTGTTGGGCCAGGGAGTGTGATAGGCCTAGCTTCAAGATTTCCCATGTTCCAAAGCAATATATTGGCTTGCTCCCCGATAATGGCTCCACTTGATGTAACCAGCCATTTACCATTAGGACTGAAGTCTATGTTTGTGACTCCGATATCATGTCCTGTCAAAATGAGCTGCGATCCCAATTGGGGTAAATTTGAAACTTCCTGCAAAATTGCATTTTCGCCCTTTTCACCAATAGCAAGCCATTCATCATTGGGACTAAACGCTAGATTCACAACATCATTTGTATGATTAGTAAAAATGATAGGGTCGGAATCTATACTGAGTAAATCCCAAATGTAAACGTTAGTATCTGTTGCGGTTGCTAACCAACGATTGTTATGACTAAATGTTGCATTACAACCGGTGAGTATATGACTTTCTGCATTTTTTGATGTTAACAATCTTGTCAAATCCCAAAGTACAGAATTATCCCATTCCATACATAGACCGGTAGCCGTAGTTACTAACCAACGATTATCTGAACTGAAATTCATATTGTCTACGTGAGCATCTAGGTCATCATTGTGCAAAATAATTGGCTCTACAATAGATTTACCTAACTCCCATAATCGCACTGTATGTTTATGTGATACTTCATTACTTGATGTATGGTCATCTATCGCTGTTGCTAATAGTTGCCCATCTAGACTAAATGCTACTGCAGAAACATGATCTTCTTGAATACCTAGTCCAATTCCACCAATTTTTGCAAGATTATCACGTAAGGCTTGTTCAGCATCTCCAGTAGGAGCTTCTTTATGGGAGTACGTTGCAAATATTGATTCAATAGCAAGTAGAATACCTAACTGAGGAAATTCTGTGCTTATTATTTGAGATTCCGCTGCTAACTCATGAGCAAGGACAATTCGCTTTTGTTGCTCTTCAGCAATTTGAGCAGATACGGCTGTTGCACCAAGTTCAGCTTGAACTGTCACTTCTGCTTGTGCATAAGCGCGTTGAGTTGCTTCTGCAACGGCCGTTCCCCTAGCCTCTACTTCTCTTTCTTGTGCATAAAACCGTTGGGTCGCTTCTGCTTCAGCTGTTGCCCTTGCTACTGTTTCTCCTTCTGATGCATTTACCGCATTAGACAAGGCAAGAAGTCCAAATAATGCGGCAATTACAAATGCGGTGGCGAAAATGATAGCAGGCCAATTTCGGGCATGACGAAAAAGATTGCTAGATTCACTTTGTAAATATAGAACGGGTGCAAATACATCTCGTGTAAAACTAACATTGTGGCGATGTTCATCTCGCGTCACGCCGACATTTGGGCGATGCTCATCTAAAATTGATTTACGCGCTTCGGAAAGCGCAATATCGACAGGGCGAAAACTGGCAAGGGCTTCAAAAAAACGAGCCGTGAGGGGTTCGGTGGTAGGATTATCAGGAACATTTGTTGTGATATATTGCATCGAGACAACAGAGGATAATTTAGCTTTAACATTGTTTCCATCACGTATCAGGCTTTCTACAAAACTCGCATCCTCAGAGGATTCGGTTTTGGCAGTGTCACAGGCAGCAAGAAAAACTAACCTTACATGCTTCCCTTGGAGGATACGAGCTAAAATTAAACTTGATACTTTGTCACTAGCTTTATTATCATTTTCAAGAAAAATACCCTTGTTATCGCCATGACCAGCATGACCGGCAAAGCAGAAAATATGGTAATCTTCATCGAGAAGTTTTGATTGCAGTTTATCCCGTGTGGCATGTCCAAGAATTTCAAAGTGGATTTTTTTGTTTTTGGACAAAAGGGTTTTGATTTTTTCAGCTGACTCTTGTAGTTCTAAATCAAGTTGGTCTTCAGGGTTTGCCCAGGCATAAAGTATTTTTAATTTTCCACGCACTGGAACTTCGTTTATTACCGAAGTGTCTTTGAATCCACGCACAAGTGGATAGTCGCTGTTTAACCCAATAAAGTCATGATTATCATGCATTATTTCCCAAGGAAGATTGGCCAACTCAGGGGGATCAACTAATAGCTTGATGCGAATACCATTTGGTTCTTTGACAGATGCCCGAATACGACCCAATGCATTAGCTATGCTAGGTGTAAACACAGCATGATATAGTGCTTGTCCAAGGCTCGTGAATTGCGACAATGAAACCCTTTGAACTTTGATAGGGTCTTGAAATAAATTTAGTATTTTTTTTAGTTTTGCGTTGGGATCCCAAATGAAAGGATGTGGCTCAACAATAATATCATTATTAGGATCTAGTGCTTGAATTTGATATTGTTGTTGGTGTTTTGTGATTTTAATTGTGAATGAACCGACAATGTGATTAGCCATTTGTTCCCCTATTAACATATAGCACAATTGAGTACAATAAGGACGTTATTTTAGGTATCAGTAGGGCAAATCGGCAAGGGGTAAATTTTCCTAATTTAGCTGAATCCCTTGCAATCTACTGAGATATTATGTGGAGTTGAAATGGAAAGCCAAGAGCGGATTGAGTTAGATGTCATCATTACAGGACCTATCGGTATAACAAATAGGGAACTAGCCAAGTTGAGAACAGAATTATTTACTGAAATGGAAGAAGATTTGTCTAGTGAGGATGTAGAAATGTACCAAGTGGCTGCATCACGTAGCGTGGATCCCGTTACTATTGGAACCATTAGTCTGGTGTTGCTGCCCATAGTTATTGGTAAGGTTGCCGACTCTTTAATCAAATTTTTTGTGCCTAGTAAAGATAGCTCTGTGACACTTTCTGTATTGATTGGAGATCCCCCAAAAGAACAAATACTTACTTACGATCCTCGTACTACTTCCCCCGATGAAGTGAAGTCCTGGATTGATACAATAGAACAATTAGTACAAGTTGAAAATACACCTGATGATGACAAAAAGTCGTGAGCAATGATGCAACGATTTTAAATGCCAGCTATCTGTTTTACCGGCGCTTTAACTTTGTTGATGTGAATTAGTAGCCATCTTTCTTCACAAGTGTAATATCCCCTTATTTGTGATCATCGGCTAACGCCGCCTATGGTATGAGGCTTGTTTGGGCAGCTGCCCAAACATTTCAACTATCCCAACCAGGAGGCGCAATGATCCATGCCCAAAATCACGATTTTTCACAATCCAAACTTCCTTTATTATCGTGGCGATCACAAACAGATTATGCCGCCAACACAACCGGTGGCGACGATCTCCGTCCCAGATGGGTTATCGTTGCCTGAATCGCTGGAATTTGGGTATGCCCAGACACAGCATCTTGATACCAGTTGGTTCAATAATCCAGGTGTCATGGTACATTTGCGCAGCACGTCGGTTGGTGACTTGATCGCAGACAATGAAGGCAATCTGCATGTTGTTGAGTCGTTTGGCTTTCAGCCCTATCAGCCTAAAGCCATCGCGCCTGTTCATAAGTTAGCAGAAGCATACCGTTTGTTGGAAACGGCCGTTGACGAAAGCAATCATCATTCTTTGGTTACGGCCGTGCATCAAGCTTTGGCTGCCATCCGTCATTCCCTATCTGCAGAAGGATATCTGGACAGCGAATCCCCTATTCTTTGGGATAAGGCCCAGTCGGGCGATTTGGTTGGTAATGCAGATGTCGGTCAGTTTCGGATCATTGCCCGTAAACTGCGTCCTAAGTGGCGTGCGAAACGGCTGTTAGCGCATATCTCCAATGCCCAAATCTGGATAGATAGCCCACGTACTTGGGCAGTCCTCGTCCCAGTAAACGAGGCTGAAACATCCCTTTCCCACACATAAACAAGAAAAAAGCCGAACCAATGATAGGGTTCGGCTTCATCGAACATGTTCCCCTCTGCTGAAGGCCTTGTTCATTGCCCCGCTTGATTTCTACCCCGCCGGTTCGGGCATCGACGGCTTGTGCCTAGTATACGCCAAAATACCCGGCGGACGAACCCCTCAAAGGACAATCTCATGACAACCCAATTAACTTTTAGCTACCTGCAACAGCAGCAGCTGGTCAATACGCCGCGCCGCCGCATCTGTGATCTGCCAACTGAGGAACGGCCGTTGTGCCGTCTGTCTCACCATGGCGCAGACACCCTGGCCACAACAGAGTTGTTGGCTTTGGTTTTGGGCACAGCTGATGCCCCCGGCCTTGCCGACGACATCCTGACCCGGTTTGGCTCTTTGCATCAACTGGCACGAGCCAGCAAAGCGCAACTCATGAAAATTCATGGGATTGGCGAAGCGCAGGCGGGCCGCCTGGTCGCACTGCTAGCGCTAAGCCGCCGTTTGCAAGCGCCACCGGCCAACGAAAAGCCGCGAGTCACCAGCCCGGCCGACGGTGCGAACCTTTTGCTGCCGCGCTTGAGTCATCTCGAACGAGAGGAACTTCACGTCATCCTGTTGGACACCCGCAACCGGGTGCTGGATATTCAGACCATCTATCGCGGCAGCTTAAACAGCAGCATGATCCGTATCGGCGAAATCTTCCGCCCGGCCATCGAAGCCCCGGCGGCCGCCATTATTATTGGCCATAATCATCCGAGTGGACAGGCCGACCCGTCGCCTGAAGATATAGCCGTGACCCGCCAAATCGTGAAAGCGGGCAAGTTGCTGGACATTGAGTTGTTGGATCACCTCATTATCGGACAGGGTGTTTACGTATCATTGAAAGAGAAAAACTTGGGCTTCGATTGACCCCCCTTTCATCCCCCTTTTTGGAGCAATCCTATGAATCATTCCGACACCCGTTCTGCTAACGGGAAAACATTCACCCTATCTGTCAACGGCGAACAACGCACCTATTCCAACGACAAAGAAGGCAAGCGTCAGGCAATTCTGGATGGCTTGGGCGCCATTCAGTCTGTCCGTGTGGCACAGGATGAATATTTGCCCAGCAATGAGGCCTTACAAGTTGTGGCGGCCGTACTCTATCCCGATGGCATCCAGACAGAATCTGCTTACCAGACGGTGTTCCAGGTGACAGAAAAAGCGTGCGCCCACATCGGTTATGGAGATGAAGTGGAACTGGGACCACCCGCAGTTCCTTTTTCCAGTCGTGGTTCCTATCGTAAGCGATACCCACCTGTGGCTACCAAAATCGTCCTAGATGAGCTGGAGATGGCTGGTACAAACAGTACCCATCCCCAGAAGGAAGCGGCTTGTACCATTATCTGGAACAAGGCGGGATTGGCCGTTTATGGAAACCACTGGAGCAAACTGACGCCAGCGCAGCAAAAACTCATCCAAATTCAGGTGGATGAAATTGTCGGAGAAGCCGGTTGGGACAAAGATGATAGCACCGCAAACGGCATATACGCCAAACCGCTGCCCATTGACGAAGCGGCGGCACGCCGTCGGTTGATGCAGTTGTTACGCCAGGAAAACGGCCGTCCTGTCTTGGTCAGCAGTGTCATTTATCAGGTGCAGGTGGGAGCTTATGGCCGTGGTTTTTACAGCAATGAACTGGCGCCGACGTTGCAAACCATTATCATCGAAACCCTTCAAGCCAATGGCTACCACCCTGCCCCAGAGGAAGGCGAGTACCGTCCTCTACCCGTCTCGCTTGATTCAGAGGCCGAAGCTGACATTACCGAGAAACTGGCCGTGCTTACACCTGTCGTGACTGAATTCGGTTTGGCGCTGATGCTGCGCGATGTGTTAACGGCCGTTATCGGTCAGAACCAGCTCATCAGCGAGTGGCAGGCAGAGCAGTTGGTAAAAGACGGCCGTGTCAGCCAGGCGCTGCGGCAGTTGGGCTACCAGACCGAATTAACCTGGTGCCAGCCGTACCATTTTCAGCCGAAGCTATCGGGTCATGATGCCCGGCAAGTGATTCTCAAAGAAGTGCGTGTCAAAAACGACCCCACCAGGAAGCTGTCACTAGCCAAAGGATTGGCCGTGTTCACACCCGCTCTGGCCATTGATGATGTGGACGACACCCTGGTTTACCTGGAGATGATTGGCGCCAAGCAGTCGGTGAAAGCCAATTGGGCGGCGCTTGTCGGTGGCGGCAAGGTGCATTGGTTGGGTCGAAAACGGATACGCCTGGACGGGATGAAGGAGCACGTAAAAATACAGGCGACGTTACCTTGCGGCTGGGCCAATCACATCCTCATTCACAAGCAGGCCAGCCTGAAAGAGATGAACCCGGAGCAGCCTTTTTACCTGTTGGATGATGGCACGCGACCTGCACTGAGCCAGTCGAAGTGGCCGATTCCGCCCCTGTTTTACCCCATGCTCAATAAATGCCTGGCTTTGCCTTTGTTGCCGGAATGGGCGGGGTAT
>JACSSI010000184.1 GCA_014879345.1 Anaerolineae bacterium
GACAAACCCGTGCTCTACCGTAACGCCGAAACCTTTGTTTTTCCCAGTAAGCGGGAGGGGTTTGGCCTGCCTGTGTTAGAGGCGATGGCTTGTGGAACGGCCGTTGTTACCAGCAACGCCACCTCTCTCCCAGAAGTTGTTGGCGATGCTGGCTTCACTGTTGATCCTGATGATGCACGTGGTATGGCAGGCGCTATCATCGCCACCGTTATCCAGGATAATCTAGCTGCAGAAATGCGCCAAAGCAGTCAAAAGCAAGCCGCTGAATTCTCCTGGGAGAAAACAGCTACTGAAACTTTATTGATTTATGACCAAGTGTGCCTGGTAAACAGTGTTCAGTAAACAGTTTTCAATGAACACCAGCATTTGCCTCACTTGCCCACACGCATTACAATGCGCCGGATTTTTCACGAGAGGATAGACAAGAATGAGAATAGACACGCAGTTAGAAATAGACCTTCGCCAGGCAATTAAAAACGCGCAAACCGCAGGCACCTTGCCTGAGTTTGAGATACCGGAAGTTTCCATAGAAAAACCACGCGATCCAGAAAATGGTGATTACGCCACCCCCACACCACTGCGTTTAGCAAAACTGGCACGAATGGCACCTGTTAAAATTGCCCAAGCCATTGCCGACCAGATGACAGCCCTCGACTATTTAGGCGAAGTTGCTGTTGCTGCGCCAGGTTTCATCAACTTTCGCCTTTCATCAGCCTATATCCAGGGATTAGTTGAGCAGATTTTAGAAAAAGGTATGGATTTTGGCAGCATCAACATTGGTGCTGGCAAAAAAGCGCAGGTCGAGTGTGTCAGTGCCAACCCCACGGGGCCAATTACACTCGGCCGCACCCGTGGTGGGGTGATGGGTGATACGTTGGCTCGCGCCATGCGTGCCGCAGGGTATGATGTTACCCTGGAATATTACTATAACGATGCTGGACGCCAGATCACCATGCTCGGCGAATCGGTGAAAACCCGTTATTTACAACAGTGTGGTCAGGATATAGAACTCTCAGATGAGCATTATCAGGGCGCTTATATCACCGATATTGCTGAAGAATTATTCCAGCAGCATGGCGAGTCCCTGCAAGACCAACCCTCTGACTATTTTGGTGACATCGCCAAAGATCAAATTTCACAGCACCAAAAAGAAAGCCTAAAAAGCATCAATATCGAATTTGATGTTTATTTCCGTGAAAATAGTTTGTATGAAGATGGTCAGGTGTGGGAAGCACTCGGAATATTGGAAGGGAAAGGATACGTCTACGAAAAAGATGGCGCAAAATGGTTCCGCACCACTGATTTTGGTGACGATAAAGATCGCGTCATTGTGAAAAACACAGGCGAGCCAACTTACCGTATGCCCGACATCGCTTACCATTGGAACAAAGCCCAGCGTGGCTTCGATTTAGTCGTCGATTTCTTTGGGCCAGATCATCATGCAACTGCCCCACAAGTGCTGATGGGTGTGCAGGCGTTGGGGTATGATACGAGCTTCGTGCGCACTGTTTTGCACCAAATTGTGAGCTTGGTGCGCAGTGGCGAACAGTTAAAAATGAGTACCCGACGAGGTACCTATGTTACCTTGGATGAACTGGTTGAAGAGGTAGGCCCTGATCCGATTCGCTATTTTATGATTTCGCGCTCGGGTAATTCTGAAATTATTTTTGATTTGGATTTGGCTGTTGAACAGTCAGATAAGAACCCGGTTTATTACATTCAAAATGCGCTGGTACGCTGCGCGGGTATTTTCCGCAAATGGGAAGAAGCTGGCTACGCGCCAGATGCGGATAAAGATGCTGACTTGAGTTTGCTTACACATGAAAACGAGAAACGTTTCTTGCTCAAAGCCTTAGAATTGTCCAATGTGTTAGAGTTGATGGTGGACGAGTCCGCACCACATCATATTTCGTTTTTTGCGTATGAACTGGCTTCTATGTTTCATCCAACGTATGAAACATGCCGCGTGTTACATTCTGAGGTGCCTGAGGATGTTCGTTTGGCGCGATTACGTTTTTACCGGGCAGCAAAACAACTGTTTGCCCGTGTCCTTGATTTGATGGGGATGAGCGCGCCGGAAGTGATGTAAATAATATTGTCGTGATGACTTGAGTCATTATAGCCACTGAAGTGGCAACTACGAACCTTGGTCTGAAGTTTGCAATTAAAGAAACTGGAGAAGATGGATGTCGATTAAACCTGATAAATGGATTCGCCGGATGGTGAAAGAGCATAATATGATTGAACCGTTTGTGGACGGTCAAATTCGAGAGGGTGTCATTTCTTATGGCTTGTCTTCTTATGGGTATGACATACGTGTGACGAATGAATTCAAGATTTTTACCAATGTGCATTCGGCTGTCGTTGATCCCAAAAACTTCAACCCCCAATCGTTTATCGACTTTACAGGTGATGTGTGTGTTATTCCGCCCAATTCCTTTGTGTTGGCACAAACGGTTGAGTATTTCCGCATTCCCCGTGATACGCTGACGGTATGTTTGGGAAAATCCACGTATGCACGCTGCGGCCTCATTGTCAATGTAACGCCGTTTGAACCGGAGTGGGAAGGTCACGTGACGTTGGAGATCTCTAATACGACGCCGCTGCCAGCGCGGATTTATGCCAATGAGGGCATTGCGCAGGTGTTGTTCTTCCAGTCTGATGAGGTGTGTGAAACTTCTTACGCAGACAGAAAGGGTAAATATCAGGGACAGCGGAGTATTGTGCTGCCACGAATTTAATATTTTTGCGTATTTTCATTGGCTTATTGACGCATTGTGGATATAATGCCATCCGCTTTGGGCGCTTAGCTCAGTTGGTTAGAGCGCTTCGTTTACACCGAAGAGGTCGGGGGTTCGAGTCCCTCAGCGCCCATTTGCACTCCCCTGAAATTATTTTATTCTGATTCTACTAGTTGACAGCGAGCCACCTACTCTGGCTCGCTGTTTTGACGTTTGTATTGGCCTGTTTGTTGGGCTAAAGAGGGTTTGATTATGGCTGGCAGGAATGGTTTCTCACAGGAATTGGTGTTTGCTGAGGGGGCGGTAACGGCCGTTATCCTGGGCATTATGCAAGATGGTGGGCTGCCGCACGCGGGCTGTCGTTGTGAGCGGTGTGTGGCGGCATTTAATGAACCGGAGAAGATTGAGTATGCGGCTTGTCTTGGATTAGTCGATACCAGAGGGGCGGAAACGGCCGTTTACCTCTTTGATGCCACGCCTGACATTAAATATCAGCTTAACTTGCTGGCAGTAGCGCTGGGGCCACATCCTGACCGGCCTAATCGGCTGCGTCAGCCAGATGGCATTTTTCTAACTCATGCCCACATGGGGCATATTGCTGGCTTGCCGCAGTTGGGGCCGGAAGCGATGGCGGTGGCACGGCTGCCTGTGTATGCTTCTTATGAAATGGGGCGTTTACTGCAAGCGACGCCGTTGTGGGAACCGATGTTGAAGAACGTACGTCTTGTGCCGCTGCAACTGGAGCAATATGTGGAGGTGGCGCAGGATATTAAGATAACGGCCGTTCCCGTTCCCCATCGGGATGAGTGGGCGGTTGGCACCTTTGCGTACAAAATTGAGGGGCCGAACCGCACTCTCTTTTATGTGCCAGATATTGACCGGTGGGAGGCGTGGTTGGACGGAGATGACATGCTCAATTCGGTAGATGTGGCGCTGGTAGACGCCAGTTTTTACAGCAAAGATGAGTTAAACGGTCTTAATCCAGTTGCTCACCCCCTGGTTCCACACACATTGAAATTCTTTGCTGACCTTGATTGTGAATTGGTACTGACGCATTTCAACCACACCAATCCGGTGTTGGACAATGATAGTCAGGCACGTTCCCTTGTTGAGGCGGCAGGTGTGCAAGTGGCGCAAACGGGGCAGATGTTTTTGTTGTAGACAGAGTTCTTCAGATTGGTCCAATCTTAAAGATTGGACCAATCTCGCCCGAAAATGTTTGGCTGCTTACAGCATGGTTATTAATTTGTCGGCGACCCGCAGGGTGGCGGATTGGGTTTCGCGGTGGTCTTCATAGCTCCAGACGGCGGAGAGGACGGCTTGCACGATGCCCCAACTGATGAGCCGTTGGCGGTCAATTTGCAGGATTTCACTAAACTGGTCGATGCGGCGGGCGACGAGATTTTGCGCCAGGATGTTTTCGGTGTTGGGGTTATAGAGATAGGCGCCCACTTCGTAAGCGGGATCGCCGATGACGCCTTTGGGGTCGAGCGCCAGCCAGGGTTGACGTTGAGCGGCGAGCACGTTTTCATGGTGGAAGTCACCGTGGAGCAGCCTGGGCGGGATGTTGTCGGCCAATAATTCTGCGCGGAGGGAAACGGCCGTTTCCACCAATCGCCTCGGGAAAGGGCCAAAGCCATCTTCAAAATAGTCAGACAACCATAACAAAGCTTGTGTCCACTTTTCCAGGGTGGGGAAGATGGGCTGATCTTCTGGCGGAATGGGCTGCCAGAGCTGCTGCATCAGGTGGGCGGCGATGCCGGTTTCTGCTTCATCATCTTCAAGAGACCATAAGGGTTGTCCCGGTTGAATCTGTTCCAGAAGCATGGCGTAATGGGTGGGGGATGAGTCGAGGAGATGGCAGGCAGAACGGCCGTTATACCAGCGCAGCGCCGCCATTTCTGTGAGCAGTTCAGGACTCGGATAGCCTATTTTGAGAACGGCCGTTGTGCCATCAGCACGCGTAACAGGGGCCACATAATTGTAACTGAGCTTGAAGGGGGGCAGAATCGTCAACTGCCATTGTTCAGCCAACTGGTTGATCATTTGTGGCAAGTGTGCCATCCACGCCTGCCCATCCGCTCCGTTCATCTCAACCATACGCTTGGCGAAGGCTTGTGGAATGACAACTGAACGGCTCATAATAAATTCGCGGCTTGTTAGTTATCCGGTTTTAATACAAACACGGGAATCTCCCGTCCATCAGTACGCGATTTGTAGGCCTCATACCCTGGATAAATAGCTACGGCCTTTTGCCAGTAACTCTCTTTTTCATCTCCAAATACTTCCCGACCAATATAAGGGTCAGTTTTACCATCGTGGGTTAGGGTGCAAGCTGGTGTTGCTTTTAAATTATAATACCAAGCTGGATGTTTTTTGCCGCCCCAATTGGAAGCAATGAGAATGACTTCATCATCTACAGGTGTGCCAATAAGAGGGACTTCCCGGGGTTGTCCGCTTTTGGCTCCGGTGGCAGTCAAGGTAACAAGAGGCAATCCTGAAAGCAGGCTGATGGCAGAATAACGGTCGTTACTCAAAGATAATACAGTTCGGTCTAAGTGATGAAAAGTGTACGAGAAAATCTTTGCGATGGGGCCAGTTGAAGCTAGTTTCATATTGGTTCGCTGAAATATATTTGGATTGTAATCAGGCATGAGAAATCTCCAAAAGTAATGAATAGGGGCACCTTTGATGAGTTTGTTGGCTGGACTGTCAGGAGATGTATTGTAGCTTGGAAAGAGACTCTTACCAACTTGTGAATTCGTTGAGAAAAATAGCCTATTTTACGTTACACTATAGTTTAATTATGCGCATTGGATTGATTGTAAACGGCCGTTTGAACACCATTTCTAGTGGGCATTTGTATGATGCTCAACTGGTCAACTGCCTGTATGAAAGAGGCGATGATGTTGAAGTCATCTCGCTGGCAGAAGCGGGGTTTAGTCACGCGCTTAAATATAATTTCAACCGTGCATTTTTCAACAACTTACGCCGCGCAGATTTTGATTTGCTCCTGCAAGATGCCCGCGCTTACCCATCCTTATTTTGGCTCAACCATAAATTACGCCCGGAAATTCCATACCCCATCGTTAGCATTGTTAACAATGTGCAGCATGAAGCAGAATGGCGACCCTGGCTGAAGTTTGGCTACCGACATTTGGAGCAGCGCTACTTTGAAACGGCTGACGCACTCATTTGTTCCAGCCGTATGGCTCGAGTGGCTGTGGAAAAATTGCTGCCGGATGGTGAAAAACGGCCGTCTATGGTGGCCTATCCCGGCAGCGATAGGCTGCCAGGGTGCATAAGCCAACATGAAATTGTGGCACGCGCCCAAAAACCTGGCCCGCTGCATGTTCTGTTCGTGGGCAGCTATGAGCAAAGGCAAGCGCTGTTTAGTTTAGTTTCTGCCTTGAATTATTTGCCATCGTATCAATGGCGGCTGGATGTGGTCTCTGATTTCGTAGTAGAGTCTGGGGCAGTAAGGCGCTGGCTTCAACCTGTGTTAGACATGGTTGATATCCGAGAAAACATTACATTTTGCGGCATGCCCACCGAAGAAGCGATGGTAGAGATTTATCGGCGCAATCAAGTGGCGGTCGTGCCAGATGGGGATGGCATTTTTAGTGCTGCCATTGTCGAGGCGATGGGGTTTGGCCTGGCGGTCATTGGCACGACGCGCGGCGCCTCCATTGAAATCATCAAACATGGCCGCAATGGCTACCGTCTCACGCCCAACAACAGCATCCCACTGGCGCGGCATTTGGCGCTGCTGATCCAAAATCGACGATTGCTGCTCCGGTTAGGGTTGGAAGCGCACAATCGTTATCAAACTCATCCAACCTGGGCTGAAAGCATGTGCGCTGTTCGCGATTTTCTCGTTGAAGTGGTGGATAGAAATCACAGTTTTGCTCCCGCTGATTGGGAATAGATTTTACCAGCCCATTGTCCCCGGCTCCCCTTTGAATGGCCCCACAATCTCTTTTGTAATCCAGCCCCCATAAAAACTGCCCGGCTGCGGTGTGACAGTTTCGCCGTTGACTAGACAAGCATCCATAGGCGCAGGGTAGAACGCAACATAGTTTTTGATGGCCGCAAAGTTAGACGTGGGATTGGGATAGTACCAGCCCACATTGACCGCTATTTTGCCGTTGACATTGAGTGAGTAGTAGCCTGCTTGCCCTTTCCATTCACAAAAGGAACGCCCGTTTCCCTTCACCAAATAACGCATCTCAATATCCTCAGGTGGGAGGTAGTACACAGGCGGATGGCTTGTCTCTAGCACACGATACGCGCGTTTTGTTTCGGCAATCGTGACCCCGTTGAAGACAATTTTAATATGTTTGTCGCTCAATTCTAAACGGGGTGGGCGCGGATAATCCCACACAGATTCTTGGCCTGGTTGTGGTTTAATAGGAATAGGCTTGGGCATTATCAATCTGCTCTGAAAATAGTTTGTAGTGCCCACTTCAGTGGGTTAACCGGCTAAAGCCGTTACTACGAACATTTTCATTAACCGTGGTGCGCCCCGCTCATGGGAAACTCCTCACTGATTACTGTTCACTGCTACGGTTGGTTGCTGTACCAGACCGCTGAGACGGTATCGACGAAGTTTTGCTCTAGCGTGGTGAGGGTGCGGTTAGGGCGCGTGAGTAATACGGCGTCCCAGTCGAACTGGAATTGGGGAACATGGAGTTCTATTAGATTGGAAACGGCCGTTAACCGTCTCGGCAAAAATGTAATCGAATTAGGCCGCCGTGCCATCGGCAGCGCTGCCGCCAGCGGCACTCGAATGATTGGCCCTGATTCATTCGTCATCTGCTGCAAGCTCTCCAAATAAGCATCAAACGCATCCCCCCAATGAATTACCAGCTTTTGATACTGCCATAACGCCGCCAGCGAAATATTGTTGGTTTGGGCCAGGGGGTGTTCGGGCGTAGCTGCGACCACCATCTCATCATGCAGACGGAGCAGCGTGTGGCTGTAGGCAGAATAACGGGGAAACGCCGCCGCCAGCGCAAAATTAACCAGCCCATCCACCAATTGACTCACTGCAAAATCTGAATGGCCCGCCTCCATAAACAACTCTGCTTGCGGATGCGCCTCACTAAAACGGTCTACTACTTCAGGCATAAGATACGTTGCCAACGAATACGGACAGCAAACGGTGATACGGCCGTTCATGCCAGCGTTAGCGGCGCGTACCGCCTCTTGCCCGGCTGCCAAAATACTCATGGCGCGTTCCGCATAGTCCACAAAAATCCGGCCAGATGGTGTTAGCTGCACAGGTCTGGTATCCCGTTGAAATAATTCGCTGCCTAAACTCTGTTCAAGCTGCTGCATCCGTGCACTCAATGAGGGTTGAGTCAAGTTCAAATGGGTCGCAGCGCGGGTAAAACTCCCTTCATGTACAACAGCTAAAAACGCTTCGATTTGACCAAATTCCATGTCACTTTCTCCACA
>JACSSI010000185.1 GCA_014879345.1 Anaerolineae bacterium
TTGAGATTATCCTTTTAAGTTTTCTAAAATATGCCACTAAAGCCTTATTTATGCCAGGATGTACTAGGTTTCAAATTGAGTGATGAGCGTGGCTTAAACTGTGTAATTGTTGAGTTTTCACTGACGTGGTATAGGTTCATTCCATGATTTTAGGAGGTGAATTTATTTTAGCGAATTTATCAGTCCTATGTCTTTTGTCCTATTTCCCTCATTGTAACACCTCATTATAGTTGCTGGATGCTTTGAAATAATGCAAAAAATAAGCCGCTGTATCCTCCTCCTCCAGCTATTTAGTTAGCACAAATCCCACCTACTATCGACATCTCTTGACCGGATTTCCTGGCATCAGCCCTAACGCGGCTTATATTCTTTCCGTTACACAGTTTCTTGAAAGCCATTGCTGCCTGCATCGTTAATTTACTTTGTGGAGCCTGTCGTGAACGATGCTCCTCAGACGTCTATGAAAGGGATGATGATGACCATTTATAAACCGCTCTGGGAATATATCAACCTCCATGATTATGCGATTCCATCGCCACCTGTTGGCACTATCCTGGAAAATAATCTTAAATCAGCATGGAGGCATCTTAGCCCATATTCTGTAAAAATGCGTATTCAACAGTATCGGATGAGAACGATTCCGGCTTATCTTTTGAACCGGGCAGCAAAAACGCCTGATTTAAATTCGGCAACAACTGCGTTGGCTGAGAATTTGAATCAAAAATGGGCTGAGAAAAAAGAAGAAAGTCAATTTATTCAAGTTGTTGTGGGGCCGCCAGGCAGCCAGGTGGATAAAGTTGTCAGCAATCTGGCACGCCAAAATAGGTGGCAAATTCTTGGCATACCGTCGGCAAACGAGATTTTGTCTGGTGGTAAATCCTGGCTTAAAAATGTGAGCCTGGACGAAGCAACACCTCTTGTTATTCCACGTCTGGAAAAATGTTTTCTGCGTCATCAAGATGGCCTTGCTTTAGTTGACAGCCTGTTAGACAAGCTGCAAGCATCTCACCGACATTTTCTCATTGCCTGCGACAGTTGGGCATGGGCGTATCTGGAAAAGACGCTGCACATTGATGCCATGTTGGCTGAACCTTTGACGTTGGCACCGTTAGATTGTAATAAACTGCAATTCTGGCTGCCTACGCTGGCTCAAACGAGTAAGGGTCAATTTGTTTTCCGTGATTCTAATAACGGCCAACTTATCTTTCCAGTGATGACGAATTATAAAGATCAACTGGTGTTTAATGCACAGCCTGGTCAGATGGAGATGTATGCAGATTGGGTGGATGGTGGCGGCTTTCTCAAGCAGCTAACTGCTTATTGCAGAGGGATTCCCCAGCTTATTTGGCTTATTTGGCGGGAATGTCTTCAGGTTCAGTCAAATATCAAACTGGATGTATCTCAACAATTTATGAATACAGAAGATTGGTTTACGGTTTGGGTTAAGCCGTTGTCTCAGATTTCTTTGCCAACGGTACCGCCACTTACTGATAATTTGGAACCGATGGTGCTGCATACCTTGTTGTTGCATAAGGGGGCTTCAATCCATTTGCTGGATTTTCTTTTGCCATTTTCTAACAATGAGATTCGTCATGCTATTGCTAGGTTGACTCGGGCAGGCCTTGTCTATGTTGATGCGAATAAGACCTGTGAGGTGACGTTGTTGGGATATCCGGCGGTGCGTCGTTTTATGCATAATGAGGGGTATTTGGTGGATGCATTTTAAAAGCAGGAATAAAGAGTAACTTTTCTGGAGGTTAAAATGACAGAACAGACTGGTTTTCTTAAGGAATTGACGCAAATTAATTTTGTGAGGATTGTGTTGATTTTGCTGGCGGTATGGCTGCTGCTTAAGTTGGTTAAATGGATTATTCCCTGGTTGGCGGAGCAATCGCCCAGCCGTTTCAGACTACATTTGTTGCCGTTGATGCCGATTTTGCAGTTAATTATCATTTTCACGGCCGTTTTCACGATTGTGCCCTTGGTGATTGATCCGTCGCCGGAAAATCTGCTGGCGGCTTCCGGGGTGATCGCGATTTCTTTAGGCTTTGCTTTTCAAGATTATGCCAGCAGCCTGATTGCGGGCATTGTGACTATTTATGAACGGCCCTACCGGATTGGGGATTGGATAAAAATTGACGGTGCTTATGGCGAGGTAACGGCCGTTCAGTTTCGTACGGTTCAAATTGTGACACCTGATGACACAGTCGTCCTCATCCCCCATAAAAAGTTGTGGGACTCGTTGATTTTTAATGACAATAATGGCAGCCGTGAACATTTATGCGTGGCTGATTTCTACCTCCATCCGGCTCACGACGCCGAATCGGTGCGCCAGGAACTGCGTAAAGTGGCGCTTACGAGTCCATTTTTGCAAATTAACCGTTCCATCACCGTAATTGTGCATGAAAAACCGTGGGGAACGCATTACCGTCTGAAAGCTTATCCGATCGATGGCCGAAACCAGTTCAAATTCACGTCTGATCTAACAACACGGGGCAAAACAGTTCTGGCAGAATTGGGTGTGCAACCTGTGATTGTGCCGCACACGGCTGGTGTGGAGATGTGATTTAAAATTTAGCCAATACCACCCCGGGCAGTAACTTTTTTGGGTAATGAATGAGAGGGGAAAAACGGCCGTTTCCCCTTGACACCCCCGTCCAATCAGTTGAGAATACAAGATTTGTTGCTCGAAAAGCGAGTTAACCCTTGTCCTATCAAATCGAACAATGTGGAGTCATCCGAATGATAACCAATACCGCCTCTCCTTCATTAGAAAAAGCCCAACGACGGGCGCATCGTTTAACCCGACAATATCAGGGAAATGCTCCCTTCAAAACCTTTCTCACCCTCTACAAAGACGATTGGCACAACTTGCTGCTATCCTTCCTCTTTTTCGTTGTCAAACACAGCCCGGTGTGGATTTTGCCACTGGTGACAGCCAATATCATTGATGCCATCAGCCAGCCAACCGCCAACACCCCATCCATCTTCATGATCAACGGGCTGGTGATGCTGGGCGTCTTGTTCGTCCATTTGCCTGCCAGTCATTTTTACATGTTGTACCAAAGCCGGGCCACACGCGGTGTGGAAGCCACACTGCGTTCGGCCATTGTGCGCCGTTTGCAAGTGCTCTCTATCAGCTATTACAACCAGGTAAGTCGTGGCAAAATTCAGGCCAAAGCACTGCGTGATGTAGAAGTGATTCAGTCGATGGCGGAGCAGGTGTTTACGGCTATGCCAGCCGCAATTTTGAGCATTGGCATTGCCGTCACCATCACCGCCTTACGGGCGCCGCAGTTTCTGCTGTTCTTTCTGCTCACCATTCCCATCGTGGTCATGGTCATGCGGCGGCTGAAAAGCCCCCTGGCGGCGCGGAACAATGACTTTCGCAAAGAGATGGAGCATATGTCTTCCAAAATTCTGGAAATGCTGCAACTGACGCCTGTTACCCGGGCGCACGGCGCCGAAGACGTGGCGGTGGAAAATGTGGAACAGCGCCTGGATCGGGTATATACGGCCGGGCAGGAATTAGACCTGGTGAACAACATTTTTGGGGCGTCGGCCTGGGTTATCTTCCGCTTTTTTGACGCGGTTTGCCTGCTGACGGCCGCCTGGTTTGCCTACACCGGTACGATTGATATTAGTGTGGGCGAGGTGGTGTTGCTGACGGGCTATTTCACGGCGATCACGAATTCGGTGATGCATATTACGGGCATCATTCCGCAAATCAGCAAGGGGTTCGAGTCGATCAGTTCCATTGGCGAGGTGTTGGAATCGCCTGATCTGGAGTGGAATCAGGGGAAAGCGGTGGTGGCGAAGGTAAACGGCCGTTTTCAATTCCAGGATGTTGGCTTTACCTACACCGGCAAACAGCACTCACTGGCGCACATCGACCTGGATGTTGCGCCCGGTGAAACCATCGCTTTTGTCGGCCCGTCGGGGGCGGGAAAATCGACGCTGCTGAATTTGGTCATCGGCTTCATTCGCCCTACCAGCGGGCAGATTTTGCTGGATGGCAAAGACATGAATACGCTCGACCTGCGCACCTACCGTCGCTTCATCTCTGTCGTGCCGCAAGAGACGGTGCTGCTGGCAGGCACAGTGCGCGAGAATGTGTTGTATGGTCTGTCCAGCAACGCCGAACCATTGTCTGATACCATCTTGGTAGAGGCGCTCAAAGCAGCCAACGCCTGGGAGTTTGTACAGGCGCTGCCGCGTGGTCTGGATACGATGCTGGGCGACAATGGCGCACGGCTATCGGGCGGGCAGCGGCAGCGGCTGGCAATTGCGCGGGCGCTGGTACGCCAGCCCAGGGTGCTGATCTTGGACGAGGCCACTTCGGCGCTGGACACGGAATCGGAACGACTAATTCAGGAAGCGCTCGACCGGCTCATGCAAAACCGCACGACGTTTGTGGTGGCTCATCGCCTCTCTACCATTCGCAGTGCAGACCGGATTGTGGTATTGGAAAACGGCCGTTTAGTGGAAATTGGCTCCCATGAAGCATTGCTGGCACAGGATGGTCTGTATGCCCGCATGAATGTGGTGGCGGGAGATAGTTTAGGGGATTGAGAGATTGGCGGATCAACGAATACTCTAATCTCCATCTTCAATCTCTCTGGGTGCTGAGGCTGTGTGTGTGCAGGTAATTAGGAACGTCTAGTTGCTCCATCGCGCCTCATGCAGCCGATCTATCTTCGGCACAAGTTCGGCCGTTACAAAATCAGCGTCCACAATTGAAGCATAGTACAGGGTGTTATAAAGCGTGTCTTCCACGGTATAAAGGAAAGCGCTATCCGTGAGCCAGCCGGAAAACTTGCCCGGCAGCCGTTTTTCCAGCCGACTCTCTGTACCAAAGTCGTAGACGCCAATCTCAAACTGGTCAGGTCGATCTCCTTGCCAAAAGCTGATACGCTCTCCGGTTGGGTTCCAGCCTGTAAAGCCAGTGACGCCAGATAATGGATCCCAGCCGACAAAACCGGCCGTGTCTTCAAAAAGCAGGGTCTCTGCCCCATTCTCTAAATCCAAAATCATTTGTTTGGTGGGGATGATACCGAAAGGGGCGACGGCCGGATCAGCGGGAACGGAGTAGGCCAGCTTATCGGCGGCAAAGGGAACGGCCGTACTCGGTTCGCGCACCAGCATTCTGTTGAAAGAGGCTACCGTCTCCACCTCTCCGCTCTCGGGATATAGACGATAAACAATAGTTGGTTCATCCACATCCTCCATCCACCAATCGGGCGGGTGGATCACGGTAACAAGGTGCGTGGAATCTGCTGCCCAGGATAGCACGGGATAGAACGGGGCCTGGGTATAGGTGGCAATAGGCTCAAAGGTCAGCAGCACCTTACTTTCTCCGGAAACAAGATCATAAACCGTGATCGCTTCCGTGCCGGCAATCGCTATTTTGCTGCTGTCGGGTGACACAACGGGATAACCAGGGTTTGTTAACTCGATGGCGGTGCTGGTAGAGGTATCACAGTCTACCAGTACAGTGCCGTAAGGAGTTGTGGCTTGTTCCACGGTAGCCACGATTTGGTTGTTATTAACCGCTGTCAGCCAGAAAAGGAATTCAGGCCAATCATTATCATCAGGAATGGTAGCTAATATCTCGGGGGGCAGCGGTATTTGGTGCGCCGCCTGTGTGTTCATGTCCATGCACCATACTTCATGTCCGCGCACGTAAACAATGGTATCGGAAGCGCCGACAAAGACCGCAGAAAAGACGCCCTCTGTATCTGGCAAGACCGTCAACTCGCCATCCTGCCACAGCGCCAGGCTGTCCTTGCTTGTGGTGAGTAGCAGTTGTAAATTCTGGCCCTCACCGTCAGCCGTAGCTGTTAAGTGTGTTGTTGATGTAAAAGAATTGACGATGCGCAGCAAAACCTGTTCCAGTGCCGCATATTCTTCGCGGGTTGTCTGGTCATCAAAACCGCCGCCCATGGCCATGCCTGTGCCATCTTCCAGGCGCCACATCAGGAATTCACCGTGCCACACGCCGTCATCGGTTTCCAGGGTGGAAAAGCCTTCCGCCAGATAGGGCATATCATTGACCATGACCGTTTTGGAGATAGGTTCCATGTCGTAGCCAATGCCCGTGCCGGGACAGACATCGGCATACTTGCCCCCATTCTCAAACGGTGCCACCACACTGACAAAACCAGTGTCGTAGGTAATGAGCAGACAAATATCCTGGGGATAGGTCTCTTGTAACTGCTTCATATATTCTTCAAAGGTTAAATCGGCGGGCTGCTCATCAGTGGCAAAACCAGAGACGCCTTGCGTGTGTAGCTTCGCTTCTGGTGGATAAGCGATAGTGTAACTGTAGTAGGCGCTGTCGTAGATAAACCAGTCATCGGCGGTGGTGGCGATTGTGGGCTGCGGTGTTTCGGTGGCGGCGATGGTCGGCTTGGCGGTAGGCGAGGGCAGGCCGTCAGCCACATCTACAGCAGACTGATTGCTGCGTGTTGGCTTTGCGGGGGCGGTTGTATTTGTCGGTGCTGGCGCTTCTGTGGCGGCTGCTTCCGTATTAGTTTCTTCAACCAATGCGGCAACGACGGGGGTGTTGGTGAGTTCAGCAGCGGGAAATGTGGCAGCCTGGGTACAACTGGTCAAACAAAACAGGACGACAATCAGGGTGAAAAAACGTGATTTTATGGAGTGTGTCATATCAACCTTCAGCATTCAAGTCTAGCGGCTAAGAAGTAAGAGAAGCAACTCATATTATAACAATGGATGGGGTACAATCGTGTCAAGGTTTGCCAATTAGAGGCAATTTGTATGGCAAAAAGAGGCATCATTATCGAGGTTTTGAAAGAACAGGAAGGGGGTAGGCCAATCCCCACTATAACGATCCCAGTTACACAGGAGAAAACACCAACATGACAGAAACATTACACGATTATCAAGATGTGGATAAACCGACTGCCGCACGAGTGGCAGATTTGTTGAGCCGAATGACACTGGCGGAAAAAGTGAGCCAGATGTGTAACGATGCCCCTGCTTTGCCGCAGTTTGGCATGGCAGCGTATGACTTTTGGAGCGAGGCGCTGCATGGCGTGGCGCGAAACGGCCGGGCGACCGTCTTTCCGCAGGCAATTGGCATGGCGGCGACCTGGGATGCGCCGCTGATCGAAAAAGTGGCCTCTGCCATTGGCGACGAGGCGCGGGCTAAACATCATGAGGCGGTTAGAAGAAACGGCCGTTCTCTCATCTATCAGGGTCTCACCATGTGGTCGCCCAACGTCAACATCTTCCGCGATCCGCGCTGGGGGCGGGGGCAGGAAACGTGGGGCGAAGACCCGGTGCTGACTGGCGAAATGGGCGCGGCCTTCGTGCGCGGCTTGCAAGGCGACCATCCCGTCTACTTGAAAACGGCGGCGTGTGCCAAACATTACGCCGTCCACAGTGGCCCGGAAGGGCAGCGCCACACCTTTAACGCCCTGGCGTCACCGCGCGACATGGCCGATACCTATTTACCCGCCTTCAAAAAGTTAGTCACAGAAGCCAACGTCGAGGCGGTGATGGGTGCATATAACCGCACTAACGGCGAAGCGTGCTGCGCCAGTCCCACGCTGCTGCAACAGATTTTGCGCGAAGAATGGGGCTTTACCGGCCATGTGGTGTCCGACTGCGGCGCGATCAACGATTTGCACCAGCATCATGGCCTGACGGCCGATGGCGCTGAAAGTGCGGCGCTGGCGGTCAAAAACGGCTGCGATATGAGCTGTTTCTGCACCTATGAAAATTTGGGCGAAGCGGTCAAGCGCGGCTTGATCATGGAAGCGGAAATTGACAGGGCGCTGGCCGGTACCCTGGCGACGCGCTTCAAACTGGGCATGTTCGACCCGCCGGAGCAGGTTCCTTATACCTCGATACCGATGGCGGTGGTGAACTGTGAGGCGCACCAGGATTTGGCGTATGAAACGGCCGTTAAATCCGTCGTGCTGCTCAAAAACAACAACATCCTGCCGCTGGGCGCAGGGACCAAATCCATGATGGTGGTGGGGCCGAACGCGACCTCGGTTGATGTGCTGCTTGGCAATTACGCTGGCATTTCTGACACCATGACGACGCTGTTGGAGGGCGTGGCCGGGGCGATGCCGGAAGGCATGAAGATTGATTATCGTATGGGATGTACCCTCACCCAGCCCACAGCCAATCCGACGAACTGGAC
>JACSSI010000186.1 GCA_014879345.1 Anaerolineae bacterium
AGAATGATAACGGCCGTTCCCCCCTTCGTTAAGCGCTCTACAGTGCCAACCGTCACATCCAAATCCATATCGCTGCTGCTCTTCAAACCCAACAAGGCCACATCTGAAAGTCCACTAAAAGAATCCTGAGACATGTCAATATCGTGGGCTGCGGCAACAACCTCAATAGTTGGTGTAGAACCGAGTCGCGTCGCCAACGCCTGGCGGACAGCCTCATGCTCATCAATAATTAGTAATCGAACCTTTTCCATGATTAAACAAAATCCCTACAAAATGTCGGAAGATGTGAAAAAGTTTAAGTTATTCGAGCTAATTGATGTAGTACCGAATGTCATACATCCCCAAGATTAATGTCACGCCCATATTAGTTACACCCCAAATCAATCACGGACAAAAGTCACCGCACATTCATGACAAATGCCACAACAAAAATGACCTAACTATCAGGTAAACTAAGGGGAGGTAACATCCAAACCATTTTTTTGCATCTCCACGTCTACATTGGCTGTGCTCAGCACAAGTCTACGTGAGATAAAAACATCGGAAGGAGATTTCTATGCTGACGGTAAACGATATGATGACTGTAGTTCCAGATACAATCGGTTCCGCAACGCCGCTGCGTACCATCATCGGTATGATGAAATCAGAAGGATATAGACATCTGCCCATTGTTGATGATGGCATCCTTGTCGGTATTATCACAGACCGGGATATCCGCCTTGTGATGAACTCGCCGATGGTGCTGCACGAACGCCGTCAGGACGAGGAACTCATTGATACAGTTACCGCCGAAGCGTGCATGACTGCCAATCCCGTTACCGTCTCGCCAGACACCCCTGCCTACCGCGCGGCTGAAATACTCAGCATCTATAAATTTGGGGCGCTCCCCGTCGTAGATGAAGGAAAACTTGTCGGCATCATTACAGTCACCGATTTTCTCGATTTCTTTGCCACCAACCAGACTTAAAACAACAGTTTTTCTGCAATTCAAGCTTTACCAAGGCATAAATACCTCGTCTAAAAATAACGCCGGGTCAACCCTGCTTTTTATTGTTCCAGCACCCGAATAATTTGTAACATCGTCCGGTTAATCGGCGTGGGTACGCCATACGTTTCGCCTAATGCCACCACTTTTCCCGCAAAAATATCGACTTCTGTCTTCCGCCCTGCTTCCACGTCTTGCAGCATGGAGGTTTTGCCCTCTGGCGACAGGGTATTTAGCACGGTGAACCAATCGGAAACGGCCGTTTCCCCCAAATCAACACCTGCATAGTCAGACAATACAATCACTTCCCGCATCAACGACACCATCAATGCTTGTGCATCCGGGTTGGACTGAAACACGCCATACGGTGCGTGCATCACCGCCGATGCCTGATTTACGCCCACATTTACCATAAACTTCCACCACATCATTTTAAGCATATCAACTGGCGTTTCGTAAGCGATTCCCGCCTGGTCAAGCACCGACTGCACCATTTGCACCCGCAGCGACAGCTCCTGATTATTCGCCTCACCAAAAATAATTTTGCCCACCGTAGAATAAGTTACTTGCCCCTGATCGCGGACTGCATCAATACCGACAGCCACTGCATACAGCAACTTCTCCATACCATATCGAGCGCCAATCATATTTTCGCTGTCCAATCCATTTAAAACAGACAGGATAACTGTTTTTTCCCCCACAAAGGCGGCCAAATCCGGTATCGCTTCCGCCAGATGATGCTGCTTCAGCGCCACCAAAATGAAATCGGCCGTATGCGTGACTTCGTTGGGATGAATAACAGGCACACTATACGATATGCCATTGACAACGATAGGCTGTTTCTTCAATCGTTCATACCGCTCCCCTCTGGCAATGAAAGAAACTGAAAAATTACCAGCCTCCAAAAACAGGCTGGCATACGCCGCACCTAATGCACCGGCTCCCAAAATAGCTATTTCTTTGATTCTCTGCATGATGACTCCGTGATTTGTTTGTTGCCTCTGTATTTTGTGGCAAGTCAAAATTTGTGCCAAGTTTTAGGTGGAGGTCGGATTGATTAGTCTTTAAAAATTAAATTGGGTAATGAATTTATCACTCCCGTGCAGGCGGTAGTCCAGTCAGTGGATTCCCGCCTGCGCGGGAATGACAGCATTACCTGATCGTTTTCGTAAGCTGCAAACAATCTGACCAACCAGGCCCTATTTCAATAAATGAGAAATAGATTATCAACCTCGACAATTTATTTTATCGTTCTACAATTACAATAGATTGTCATATTTGACAATTTAAATTAATGACAGGCATCGCTATGGAAATGACACCCACAACACAAGAACCAATCGCCACAGAGACATCTGCATGGCAAGAAATCAAAGTTGTTCTAGGACAGCGAAACTTTAGATTGCTCTGGCTGGGCGAAGGGATTTCGCTTCTGGGCGATCAATTTGGCTTCATCGCCCTACCCTGGCTTGTGCTGCAATTAACCGGTGATGCGTTTGCGATGGGTGTTGTTATGGCGATGGCTGGAGTTCCCCGCGCTGTATTTATGCTCTTTGGCGGCGCAATGACTGACCGTTTTTCGCCACGCATGTTGATGCTTGTTACCAATATCGCGCGGATGATTTTGGTGGCAGCCCTCTCCCTCGCCATTTTAACCAATACCATTGAAATGTGGATGATTTATTTGTTTGCCCTCCTGTTTGGCCTGGCCGATGCCTTTTTTTATCCGGCTTCCAGCGCCATCGTGCCTGCCATTTTGCCAAAGCAGCAACTGCAAATCGGCAATTCTATCACGCAGGGAACGGCTCAGTTGAGTGTATTTTTGGGCCCGGTTTTGGCTGGTTTGATTATTGCGATGTTTGCGGTAGAAAATACGGGGAGTGAAACGGCCGTTCCCGACCTCCGAGGTATTGGTATTGCTTTTGCTCTGGATGCTGTCACGTTTCTTGCCTCAGCCCTCACCCTCAAACTCATGCGCACCACACGCCCGCACACGGCCAGCAAAGAAGCGCAAAACATGTGGCAATCCATCCGAGAAGGCTTGGCCTATGTGTGGCACGATGAATTATTGCGCACCATCTTTATCATCGTCGCCGCCATTTCCGTTTTGAGCATCGCCCCCATCAATCTAGGCGTTCCTGTCATTTCTGATGAACGTATGCCGAACGGAGCAGCCGCCTTTGGTATCCTGATGTCTGCTTATGGCGCAGGCTCGCTCATTGGCATTATCCTCTCAGGTGTATTGCCGCGACCGCCAGCCGCCATGCTGGGAACGGTTCTGTTTATGGCTGTTGGCATCATTGGTCTGTTAATGATGGGCCTGGCATTTTCATATTCTCTGCTCTCGGCAGGATTGTTGCTGGCTCTTATCGGGTTGATTGATGGCTGGGTCATCATCCAGTTCACCACCTGGCTGCAACTCCGCTCGCCCGAGGTATTGCTTGGGCGCATCATGGCCCTGCTGATGTTTGCCTTTGTGGGACTGGCTCCTGTGGCCGACATGGTTTTCGGGTGGTTAATTGAGTGGAATATTGTGGTTGTTATTCTCGTATCAGGCGGTTTGCTGGCGATGCTCTCGTTTGTAGCCGCTTTTCAGCCGAACATACGGAAAATGGGAACGGCTGTTTCTCCCAGATTGGATTAGGAGACTCAATGGGACGCAAAAGCCTGGCCCCCGAACGCCGCGAACAAATCCTCGACGCCTTTGCCGTATGCCTGCGCCACTACGGCTTTGAAGGCACCACCCTGGAACGTGTGGCCGAAGAAGCCGGTGTCCAGCGCAGCATCATCCGCCACTACATAGGCAACCGCGACGATCTCAATACCGCCGCCATAGACCGCATTATTGCTGCCTACAAAGCAGAACTGGCGGCTGCCATTGAAAACCTGCCGCAATCGGAACTAATCCCCGAACTGCTCAACTACCTGTTCTGCCTGGACGAAGACAGTGAACTTAGCGACTACGACACTCTCGTCAATGCCCTGTGGGCCACCCACGAACGCAATCCACACACAAAATCCTTGCTTCTGAACCTATATCAAGCCTTTGAAAGCCTCATTGACGACCTTCTTGCCCTCACCTTTCCTGCCAGTCCAGAAGCACAACGCCGCAGCGTGGCCTACGCCGTCATGTGTCTCGCCAATGATACCTGGTCAATGATTTCCCTCGGATTTCCGCCATCTCGCGCTGATCTGGCTCGCCAAAATGCAGAACAGCTCATCGCCTCTTTAAACGAAAATGCGCCGGTCTCAAAAACCAGCGCAAATTAAGTACCTGGCTTAGACCAATCTCCGAAGAGTGGTCTAATCTAACTCACCAGTTATTTAATTTTCGTTCCCTAATATCCAGGCGGCGCGTCGATTCTGCTGCTCTCCATCACATTAAAAACGCCGCCCTGTGGATCTTGCACCACAGCCAGTCTCCCCATTTCACCAACCACTATAGGGCCATTCAACAAATTGCCACCGAGCTCTTTCACGCTGGCAACGGCCGTTTCCACATCTGCCACATTAAAATAAACAGACCAGTTAGGCGGGACTTCGCCCCACTCCTTCTGAATCGCCATCATGCCAGCCTGTACCCGGCCATCAGAGGCCAAAGCCACATAGCCATTCTCATCCGTCTCATGAGTCCAGCCAAAAACTGAAGCATAAAAAGACTTAGCCACTTCCACATCATGCGTTTGCAGCTCATTCCAAAACAAAGCGTTAGGCGCATTAACAATTTGAGCGCCAATATGGTCTTTAGGCTGCCACACGCCAAATGTCGCACCCGTGGGGTCTAACGCCATCACCATGCGGCCTTCTGTCATCACATCCATCGGCGGCATCATCAGCGTGCCACCGGCCGCCGTGATTTTGGCGGCAATGGCATCCACGTCATCATGCTTCACATAGGAAGACCAAAACGGCGGAACCCCCTGTGCCTGTAAATCAGGTGGCAGCGGCCCTATACCAGCTACCGAATAACCGTCAATACGACACATGGTATACACAGAACCCATACCAGTTGGGACATCTTCACATTCCCAACCAAACAAGCCGCCATAAAACGCCTTCGCCGCTTCCTGATCGGTGGTCGATAAATCCACCCAATTGAACAAACCATTAGGATATTCTTTCACAACTTTCATTCGTTTTCACTCCTTGATTAGCTTTAGAATCGACAGAAAATCCAGCAATGCTGACTGTAGTGCGATCCATAGTATACCACATACAGAACATTTGGTCTATAGTTTTAAGACCTCCGAGGTTTTAAAAACCTCGGAGGTCTGCGTGCCACAAATGTTTTCCCTCATTCGTTACCACATTCACGCAATGGTATAATCGCAAACTCTCGGAGGCTTATTTCCGCGGGAGCCGCGTACAATTAACCAAAAATTAGCAGGCCATAGCTAGATCACCCCATTAGTTGAAGGAGAAACATTTATGACCCAATTTGGTGTTCATTCAGAAGTCGGTAAATTACGAAAAGTAATTGTCCATCGCCCCGGAATGGAGATGCGCCGCCTAACCCCCACCAACTGCCAGGAATTATTATTTGATGATGTCATCTGGACACGCCAGGCACGGCAAGACCACAACACCTTTGTCGATTTAATGCGCGTTGAATTTGATATTGATGTCATGCGGGTCCATCAATTATTGGAAGACGTGGTGAAGGATGAAAACGGCCGTTCCTACATCCTGGATCGCAAAATAACACCCAATGAAGTAGGCGTCGGCGCTGTTGTTGAACTACGCGCCTGGATGGACGAAATGGAACCCAAAACCTTAGTCGCGCATTTGATTGGCGGTGTCACCGTCAACGAATTACCGATTGACCTGCGCGCCTACGTGCACAAAGCCTATGGCGGCTCCGAATTCATCCTGCCGCCGCTGCCCAATCAGATGTTCACCCGCGACAGTTCCTGCTGGATATACAATGGCGTCACCCTTAATCCCATGTTCTTCCCCGCCCGCCATCAAGAAAAACTGCACCTCGCTGCCATCTACAAATACCACCCCAAATTCAAGGATGGCGATTTCAATATCTGGTGGGGTGATTCTGACCAGGACTTTGGCAACGCCACCTTTGAAGGCGGCGACGTGATGCCAGTGGGCAACGGCGTCGTTCTGGTGGGCATGGGAGAGCGCACCACCTATCAAGCTGTTGGGCAAGTGGCGCTGGAGCTGTTTAAGCAAGGCGCGGCCAGCCACATCCTTGCCGCCAAAATGCCGCGAGACCGTGCCAGTATGCATCTGGACACCGTTTTTACCTTCTGTGACCGTGATTTGGTGACCATCTACGAGCGCGTCATCGAACGCATCCAACCGATTAGCTATCGCCCCGGCAGCAAAGAAGGCACACTTGATGTTACCATTGAAGAGCGCGGCTGGCTGGAAGTTGTGGCAGACGCGATGGGCTTGAAGGAACTCCGTGTCATTCCCACCGGCGGCGACGAATTTGAGCAAGAGCGTGAACAATGGGACGATGGCAACAATGTCGTCGCCCTGGAACCAGGCGTGGTGGTGGCCTATGACCGCAATGAATGGACAAACGCCAGACTGCGCCGCGCCGGTGTCGCTGTGCTCACCATTCCCGGCGCAGAACTTGGCAGAGGTCGCGGCGGTGGTCATTGCATGACCTGTCCCGTTTTACGCGACCCGATTTAGTATATTGTTTAGATTGGACCAATCTTTGAGATTGGTCCAATCTAGAGGAAAAAATCATGACTGATCACGATCCATTTTTAGGCATTTGGCAACTCATCCCAGAAAAATCAATTTACGAACATGGCGATCCTCCCATCGCCGGCAATTACACTATTGAACTTCACGGTGACGGCTATTTGGTGACGATGCAGTGGGAAACGTATTACGGCTCCTGGAGCGAAATGAGCTACACGGCCGTTCCTGACGGCCAGGATCACCCATACGAAGACCCCACCATCGCCGACACCATTTCGATGACACGCATTGACGAACATACCCTCGATTCCGATGCCAAAAAAGGTGGCCATGTCGTTTCGTATGCCCGGCGCACTTTATCGAATGATTTGCGTGAAATGACGGTGGTACAATCTGGGTCATTACCCGGGGGAGGCACATTTAATAATTTGTCTATTTATCGGAGAACCTAAATCGCTCACCATCAAGGAGCCACGAATTATGAACGGTCAACCGCTCGTTTTGCCATTTTCAGCCATCAACAAGCATGATCTTCCCCTTGTCGGCGGGAAAGGTGCCAACCTGGGCGAGATGACGCAGGCTGGTTTTCCTGTGCCGCCTGGTTTTTGTGTGACAACGGCCGTTTTCGACCAGTTCATCGCCGCCAGCCAGCAAGCCACCCACCTGTACGCCGCCCTCGACACCATCGACCCCACTGATTTGGACGCTGCCCGCAAAATCGGCCAGCACATTCGGGATACCCTACAGGCAGTGCCTGTGCCAAAAGCGAGTGCTGACGTCATCATCACTGCCTGGCAAGCGCTGGGCAGCAACCGCACCTACGCTGTACGTTCCAGCGCTACCGCTGAAGATTTACCCGACGCCTCCTTTGCCGGACAGCAGGATACCTACCTGAATGTGATGGGAGAGGCTGAATTGATAACGGCCGTTCGCAACTGCTGGGTATCTCTCTTCACCGACCGCGCCATTCTCTACCGCATTCAAAACGGCTTCGACCATCGCCAGGTTTCCCTCTCCGTCGTAGTGCAGCAAATGGTGCTGCCAGATGTGTCTGGCATCATGTTCACCGCCGATCCCATCTCTGGCGAGCGCCACATCACCTCCATCGACGCCAGCTACGGTCTGGGTGAAGCGCTGGTCGCCGGTCTCGTTTCCGCCGATTTGTACAAAATAGATCGACGCACCTACACCCTCACCGACACACAAATAGCAGACAAACAGCTTGCCATCCGCCCCTTGCCAAACGGCGGCACATATACCGAAACGCTCACCGGGGCCGCCCGCACAGCGCAAGTTCTCACCACCGCTCAAGCCATCATCCTGGCAGAAATCGGCGACCGCATCGCCCGTCACTACGGCCAGCCCCAGGACATTGAGTGGGCGCTGACAAAGGGCAAGTTCACCATCCTGCAAACTCGCCCCATCACCTCCCTCTTCCCCATCCCTGAAAGAGCACTCGTCACAGCCGCAGAAACCGGCGAACTGCAAGTGATGTTCTCCTTTGCCTCGGTGCA
>JACSSI010000187.1 GCA_014879345.1 Anaerolineae bacterium
CGGCAAAGGGTTGGGCGGCCTGGAATGGGCTGTCGGCATCCCCGGCACAATCGGCGGCGCGGTCGTTGGCAATTCCGGCGCACACGGCGGCGATATGGCTGGCATTGTGCTGGCCGCCACTATTTGGGAACCTGGACGTGGCGCTCGTTTGTACACGAATGAACAGTTGAAATATGCGTACCGCACCAGTACCCTCAAACAAGAGCAAGGCACGAATCTATCTCGCCGCGTCGTGCTGTCGGCTGAATTGCAGCTTACGCCCGAACCTGTTGACATTTTGTCGGGTCGTGCCGCTGGTTTTACCGCTTATCGCAAACAAACGCAGCCAGGCGGCGCCAGCATGGGTTCTATGTTCAAAAATCCGCCCAATTATTACGCGGGTTATTTAATCGACACGGCCGGACTCAAAGGCTTTAAGGTGGGCAATGTGCGTATTTCCGAAAAACATGCCAACTTTTTTGTCAGCGATGGTGAAGCCACCGCCGAAGATATTCGTTCCCTCATCGCGGAAGCGTGGAATACCGTGCGCGAACAGTTTGGTGTGGAGATGGATTTGGAAGTTGAGATGGTGGGAAACTGGCATTTTGAACAATAAAAATAGAGTGTAGTGCGTAGTGCGTAGGATTTCTACGCACTACGCACTACGCTCTACAAATAAACTTATCTCTATTTTTTATGACAGAACAAACATCACAACCACGTAAACTAAAAGTAGGCGTCATCTTTGGCGGCCGTTCCGGGGAACATGAGGTTTCGCTGAATTCGGCGCAGTCGGTGATGGCGGCATTAGACCCGGCCAAGTATGAGATTGTGCCGATTGGTATCACGAAGAACGGCCGTTGGCTAACCGGTGATGTGGTGGCCGCATTAACAGAAGGAAAAACAGCCGCACACGCCACCCTGTTGCCCGATCCACAAGCCTCCAGTCTGATGCAGTTGGATGAAAGCAAAGCAGTCAGCGGACTAACTGTCGTTTCGCAGCTAGACGTGCTCATCCCCGTGCTGCACGGCACGTATGGCGAAGACGGCACTGTGCAGGGGCTGCTGGAACTGGCCGGACTGCCCTATGTAGGCGCAGGCGTGGTTGGCTCCGCTGTGGGCATGGACAAGGCTATCTTCAAGCATGTGATGGTTGCCAATGGCCTGCCGATTCTACCCTGGCAGTTGGTGTTGAAGCGCGATTGGCTGGAAGGGGAAACGGCCGTTCTCGACCAAATCGAAGCCACCCTCACCTACCCCGTCTTCACCAAACCCGCCAACCTCGGCTCCAGCGTCGGTATCAGCAAATGCCGCACCCGCGCGGAATTAAAGGCAGGGCTGGACGAAGCCACCCGCTTCGACCGGCGCGTCGTCGTCGAGCAAGGCATCAACGTGCGCGAACTGGAAGTCGCCGTCATGGGCAACGACAAACCAATCGCCAGCGTCGTCGGCGAAATCCGCCCCCGCCGCGACTTCTATGACTACACCGCAAAATATTTAGCCCAGCCAGACAGTGACGAAGATTCTGAACTCATCATCCCGGCTGAAATCGACGACGCCATGTCCGACACCGTGCGCCACATGGCGCTCAACGCCTACAAAGCCATCGACTGCGCCGGTCTGGGCCGCGTAGATTTGCTGCTCGACACGGACGATGGCAAGCTGTATCTCAACGAAATCAACACCATTCCTGGCTTCACCCGCATTTCCATGTATCCAAAATTGTGGGAAGCTACCGGAATTTCCTATTCGGAATTATTAGATCGCCTGATAGATTTAGCATTGGATCGTTATCAAGAAAAAGCAAGCCTAAAAACCGACTTCGTCGAGTAGTCGAGTAGTCAGATAGTCAGATAGTCAAAACCAAGACCTTTCGACTACCAGACTAAAAGACTATCCGACTAAAAGACTAAAAGACTATCCGACTAAAAGACTAACCCTATGGAATCAAGAAAACGGCCGTCTGAAAGAAATAAACGTTTACGCAAACAGCCCCAAATGAAACGGGTGCAAAACGCCCATACCCTGCGCAGCCCCCGTATGGTCGCCCCAGACGTGCCTAAAACGGCAAAGAAACGGCGGCAGCGCAACCGGCGGCAGGCTGCACTTCCTACCACTGCCATCAAAGGCTTCGTTTTCTCTGCTCGCTGGCTTAGCCTGGGGCTGCTGCTCTTCACGATTTTTGCGCTTTATGTTGCCGCCACGCAAGAAAATTTCTACCTGACAACCATTCCCGTAGAAGGCACCATTACTATCCCGCCTTCCGAAATTGTTTCAGTCAGCGGGCTGGCCGGGTCTCATATATTTGCCGCAGACCCCCATGAAGCCGCCACACGTATTGCCGAACTCCCAGGCATAGTCTCCAGCAAAGTTAAACTCGCCTGGCCTAATGAAGTGTATATTGAAATTGTAGAAGATTCCCCAATCGCCATCTGGCAAGAAGGGAGCGAACAGTTCTGGATTACCAAAGAAAGCCAACTCATCCCGGCGCGTACCCACGCCATAGGACTGCTAACGATTGAATATGAAGTGCCGCCAACACCTTCAGTGATGGATGAATCCTTAGAAGGTGAGGGAGAAACGGTTGATGGTGTAGAAACGGCCGTTTCCCCCCAAGCCAACGTCGGATTCATCCCCGAAAAAGTCCTGCTGGGTGCGCTCCAACTGCGTCAGCTGCGGCCGAACATTGACAAGCTCTACTACCGCCCCTCCGGCGGTCTGAGCTATCAAGACGGCCGTGGCTGGCGCGCTTACTTCGGTGATGGCACCGACATGAATCAAAAACTGGTCGTTTACGAGACCATTATCGCCGACCTGGCAGCACGAGGCATCCAACCTCAATACGTCAGCGTCAGCAATCAGGAAAAACCTTATTACCTGACACAATAACCAACACCCAGGTTCATAGTAACCACTTTAGTG
Source organism: Anaerolineae bacterium (assembly GCA_014879345.1). GTDB lineage: Bacteria > Chloroflexota > Anaerolineae > Promineifilales > Promineifilaceae. The sequence continues at coordinate 2,902 of JACSSI010000187.1, forward strand.
ATTGCAATTTCACCGCTGCTGACTAAAGTCATCACTACCAACCTGATTTGTCAGAAAAGGTCATAGCTTATGGAACAAATCATTTTCGCACTGGATATCGGCACCACCAAAATTTGCGCTCTCGTTGGCGAAGTTAAACAGGGACGCCTGCAAATCATCGGCATGGGCCTGGAAGCAGCACGCGGTATGCGCAAAGGCGTCGTCATGGATGTCAACGAAGCCTCCGTCGCTGTGGCAAAAGCAGTCGAACAAGCCGAACAAACTTCAGGCTACAACTTAACCCAGGCACTCGTCAGCATGGCGGGAGAACATATTGGCTCCAGCAACAACCGGGGAGCGGCTGCCATCGGACGCAACGCCAACGGCGTCACCCCCGACGACATAGGCCGCGCCCTGGACGCCGCTCAAGCCATCGCCGTGCCGCAAAACAGGCAAATCGTTCATCTCATCCCACGCAGCTACGCCATTGATGATCAGGAAGGTATTCGCAACCCACTGGGGATGCACGGCTTCAAATTGGAAGTAGAAACCCACATCGTCACCGCTGCCACCCCGGCCGTTATGAACCTGGCAAAATGTGTAGACAGCGTCGGCATCAAGCCGGCAGAATTCGTACTCAACGCGTTGGCTTCCGGTGAAGCGGTGCTGGAACCCAACGAACGGGAAATGGGCGTTATCATCGCCGACATCGGCGGCGGCACAACCGACCTGGCCCTTTACATGCAAGGCACTGTCTGGCATACCCAGGTCATACCCATCGGCGGCTACCACATCAGCAACGACATCGCCATCGGCTTACGCGCCCCATATGACGTAGCCGAACAAGTCAAAATCCAGCACGGTGATTGCCGACCCTCCGAAATTGATCCGAACTTCGTTTTTACCGTCGAGCCATTTGGCGGCGAAAAAATACAAGTTGGTCGCCAAGATTTAGCCTACGTGATCGAAGCACGAACGGAAGAAATTTTTCAATTGATTTTGCAGGAAATTCGGCGCTCTGGTTATGACGGGCTGCTGCCTGCTGGCATTGTGCTTACAGGCGGCACAGCGCAACTGCGCGGCATCACCAGCATCGCAGAGCGAGTTCTGAATGTGCCTGCCCGCGTCGCCCGCCCCAAAAACGTGGTGGGCATGGTGGACAACATCAACAGCCCCGCTTATGCCACCGGCATTGGGCTGCTGCGCTGGGCGATGGATGATCATCAATCTTTCCGGCCGCGACCCAGCACCAGTCTGTGGCAGCGGCGTATGAGCAATATTTTAAAAGCCTTATTACCTGGTTAAAAGGTAGAGATAGAGAACAGAGTTCGAGGGGTATGGAATGATGACAAACAAGGGAAATAAAATGGGAACACAAAGAATGCCGGAAACAGAAGGCGCAGCCATGATTCGTGTGGTTGGCGTTGGTGGTGGCGGCGGAAACGCCCTCAATCGCATGATTGAAGAGAATATCGTCGGCGTCGATTTCATTGCCGTCAACACGGACAGGCAAGCACTCGATACCAATCTCGCTCCCCATAAATTGCAATTGGGCGACCGTACCACACGTGGTCTCGGCTCCGGCGGCAATCCAGAAGTTGGGAAAAAAGCGGCTGAAGAGTCTGAAGAAGAGTTGCACGTGGTTTTACAAGGCTCGGACATGGTCTTTGTGACGGCCGGTATGGGCGGCGGTACTGGCACAGGGGCAGCCCCGATGGTGGCTAAAGTGGCACGCAGTGAAGGTGCACTCACCATTGGCGTGGTAACACGGCCGTTTACCTTTGAAGGTGCCCATCGCTCTCGTGCCGCAGAAGAAGGCATTGAAGCGTTAAAAGAACAGGTTGATACCCTCATCGTCATCCCCAACGACAAGCTGCTGGAAACGGCCGATAAACGCATTTCGCTGCTCGATTCCTTTAAACTGGCCGACGACGTGCTGCGCCAGGGTATTCAAGGCATCAGTGAACTGATCACCGTAGCTGGCCTCATTAACCTGGACTTTGCGGATGTGAAAGCCATCATGTCATTAGGCGGCGCCGCGCTGATGGCAGTCGGCACTGGCTCCGGCGATGACCGCGCCATGAAAGCGGCAGAGCAAGCGATGTCTAGCCCCATGCTAGACGTGACCATCGCCGGTGCGAAAGGCATTTTGTTCAATGTGACGGGTGGTTCCGACTTGAGTTTGTTTGAAATCAATCAGGCGGCTTCGATTATCCGGGAAACGGCTCATCCAGAAGTCAATCTCATCTTTGGTGCAGTGATTGATGAAACGATGGGAGATGAAATCCGCATTACGGTTATTGCCACTGGCTTTGACCATTCCATGCCAATGGTACGTTCGATGGGCCGCCCTGTTAGCCAATCAACAACGAGCGGCTCTTTACGCCGCGAAACAACCAGTGTCAGCAGCCAGCCAAAATCATCAACTTCTGAGCCACCTTACCGTGTTAATGATATTGATGTGCCTGCTTTCTTGCGTAAAAAACGGTAAATTACAGTTTTCAGTGAACAGTTTTCAGTGAACAGTAGACCAAGATTGGTTTGCTGTTCACTTTTTATTTCCGTATGTTTTGGGATGTTTTCATGAAAAATCTGCGCTGACAATACGATCAAGACGGAAGGTACGCTGGTCTTCGCGGGTATGGCAGTAGGCGACGAGGTAGATAATACCCTGGTTTTCGGTGACGTATTTGGGGGTGATGGTGCGGTGTGATTCACCAGTTGGGCTGGCGTAGCGGATATGGAGGGAACGGCCGTTTTCCAGTGCAGCAGCAAGCAAGGGCGGCAGGTCTGTTTGGGGGGAACGCGGTGTATAAATTGCCCCACCCTGGGCGTGGAGCAGATCAGCAATCGTTATAATTTTGTGATCAGCCAGTTTTTGCGTCATGCGCTTGAAAATTTCGGCCGTCATGTAGACATCATTGAGCGCTCGATGGGCGCGACCCATGCGGACATTGAGATGGCGAGCGATATTACTCAAATTGTTGCGGCCAAAGTAAAAATGATGCCGTGCCAGTAACAAGGTACACAGCCACGGATTGTCAGGGACACCGTTGCCGTTCTCGTTTGTATAGCCGCTAACAAAAAATTCCATCCCCACAAAACCAGCATCAAAAGCAGCGTTATGGGCGACAAGCAGGGCACCATCGAGCATAGTGAGTAAATCCGGTGCAATGTCGGCAAAGGTTGGTTTGCCCAACAAATCTATGTCGTCGATGCCATTGACACGGCTGGCATCAGGGTCCATACGCCGCCCTGGCTGTAAGAGATGGCTGAATTCGGCCACTTTTTCCCCGTTTTCATAACGCACTGCGCCAATCTCCACCACACGATGGCCTGTATGGGGATGCAGCCCTGTTGTTTCTGTATCTAATACAACAAATGGGGCGGATAACGGCCGTTTTTCCAACAAATCTTCGTACAAATTAAACTCCTGAAAGAAGTGATACAGAGATGCACAAAGAGTGCCTACTCCGTACCCTCCGTGTTCCTCATTTTCTGAAACCTGAACTGCGTCACTTCATCATCACTGACAGCATCGGCAACCCGGATGCGGTGCTGCTCGAAGCTGTTCTCTGGCTCTTCACCCGGCGCAAACCAGGCAAACGCTTCCGCTTCAGCGCCAGTGGTCAACGTGCCAGACTCAATGTCAGCGGTAAAAGTGAGGACGATATGAGCTTTTTTTTCGTAGACATGCACGCTGGTTAAATCTGTCAGGGTGACAGTCAGGCCAGTTTCTTCTTTTGTTTCACGAACGGCCGTTTCCCACGGCGGTTCATTTTGCAAGCTGCCCCCACCCGGCAGATTCCAAAAATCAATATCCCCACGTTTAACCCACAGCACCTCGCCCTTTTCATTGCGAATCACCGTGAAGGCACCCATTTCCCAGTCAGGCGCTGGCACATGGAGGGGTTCGCCACGTCGTTTACGCTGAAAATCCCGCCAACGATAAATCCCCTGCATCACCACCGTCCGCCCGATTTTGTAAATGAGACTGGGGTGCTGCGTGCTCCAGTATGGGGCGCCGCCATTGTGCGTAAAAGCACGTTCCAACCGTTCTCTGTGAATTTCATCCATCGGCCCTGGCAGCTTATTGGTTGGATAGTAACCTACGTGCAAAGATTCGTTAGACGTTTTGATTTCACCGCCACGCGACAGACAACGAAACACAAAATTGAGAACCCCATCTTTGCCTGTCACGGTATGGTAAACGCCAACCAGGCGCACAGGCATCACCTTCATGCCTGTTTCTTCAAGCACCTCGCGGGCGGCATTTTCCGGAGGCAGTTCACCCGCCTCCATGCCGCCGCCGGGTGGGGCATACGTGCGGCTGTCATCCCGTTGGATGAGCAGCACCTGCCCCAATTCATTGATAATCACCCCATTCGTACCTAGTTTCATAGTTGTTTAGTCTGATAGTCTGGCAGTCCAGTAGTCGTTTAGTCGTTGCGCACCATTTGCCGGGCGATTTTGTTGTGGCGTTCCAGGATGACGGGCAGGTCTAACGTTTTCAGGTGTCCATTTTCCACAACGACTTTGCCATTGATGACAGAATAGTCCACGCCAGTTGGTTGACATAATACCATCGCCGCCACCGGATCATGAATGCCACCAGCAAAGGCGACCTGATTCAGGTTGACGGCAATAAAGTCAGCGCTCATACCGGGAGCCAGATAGCCAATATCGTCACGACCCAGCACCTCTGCCCCACCCCGCGTGGCTAATCGCAGCGCCTCACGCGCCGACATCGCATCCGGTTTGCCGCCAAAGCCGCCCCGTCCCCCTGGCATTTCACTAAGATAGCGGTCTGGGGCGACGCGTTGGAGCAGCATCGCCTGCCGTGCTTCGGTGAACAGATGCCCGCCATCGTTGGAAGCAGAACCGTCAACACCCAGGCCAACTGGCACACCTGCCTGCCACATCGCTGGCACTTTGGCAATGCCGCTGGCGAGGCGCATATTGCTGCTGGGGCAGTGGGCCACACCTGTTTTTGTTTTGCCAAACAGGTCGATTTCGTCCTGGCTCATGTGGACGCAGTGGGCGTGCCACACATCGTCACCCGTCCAGCCCAACGATTCGACGTAAGGCACGGGACGCAGGCCAAAGGTTTCCAGACAAAACGCCTCTTCTTCAACGGTTTCAGCCAGATGGGTGTGCAGCCTAACGCCGTAAGCGCGCGCCATGTTGGCTGATTCTCGCATCAAATCGGCAGTGACTGAGAAAGGGGAGCAGGGAGCCAGCACGATGCGCATCATGGCATGGC
>JACSSI010000188.1 GCA_014879345.1 Anaerolineae bacterium
CTTTTCCTTGAAGGAAACCACAATTTTGCATGATGGTAATTTTGAGAACTTTTTGTGGTTTACCTAAACCTTTTTAAGCGGTTGACCCCATAGGGAAGAGATATTGAAAAACAAAAGACCCCCTTCACCGTGGAGCAAATGGCTCCTACCTTTACTCCTGTTTACCGTTCTTTTATTTGTAGCGTGTGGAAGTCGAGATAAGGAACCGTCTGCTGAATCTGGCAGCACTGGTGAGACCCGTGCTATCCAAAATAAAGGTTCAGATACCCTGGTAAACGTAGCCCTGTCCTGGGCAGAAACCTACCGTGAAATAGACCCCACCGTCACCATTGCCGTCACCGGCGGCGGTTCAGGCACGGGGATTGCCTCCCTCATTAACGGCACTGTCGATATTGCCAACGCCTCTCGCGCTATGAAGGAAAAAGAATACGAGGATGCTCAGGCCAACGGCATTGAAGCGGTTGAGCATGTGGTGGCGATTGATGCCCTGGCTGTGATTGTCAACCTCGAAAATCCGGTCAGCGAACTCACCATCGACCAGTTAGCCGACATGTATACCGGTCGTATTACCAACTGGAAAGATGTGGGCGGCAATGATGAGCCGATTGTGCTGCTTTCTCGCGAAACCAACTCCGGTACGCATGTTTACTTTTTGGAAGAAGTTGTGCGCAAGGGTGAGGATGACAATACAGATATTTTTGCGCCACAGACCTTGCTTATGCCTTCTTCGGTGGGTATTACAAGTGAGCTACGCCGTAATCCCAAAGCGATTGGCTACGATGGTCTCGGCTATGTTGATCAGGAACATGAAAAAGTGATTGCCGTGGCGGTGGATGCGGATTCTCCTTTTGTGATGCCTACTGTGGAAACTGCATCGACGGGTGAGTATCCGTTGGCACGAAATTTGTTCATGTATACAGCGGGTGAACCAACTGGCGTGATTGCTGAATATCTGGATTGGATTCTTGGCCCCGGTGGTCAGCAAATTGTGGCAAACCTCGGCTTTGTTCCCCTAACAGACCAATGATTACCAGATTAACGACTAAATACTGGAGACTTTTATGACAGCACAACAAGGCGTCCCATCGCCACTGCCAGTGGATGAGGCACCGCCGCGACCTAAACGGGAAATTGTGATTGAGGCATTTATTCGTGTTGCGGGTGTGTCTACAATTATTATTATCATTTTGATTTTTGCTTTCTTGTTGAAGGAGGGTCTCCCCGCCTTTTTCAAGGTGTCGATTACGGGCTTACTTGCTCGTCGTTGGTATCCAATTGAGGACATGTTTGGCCTGCTGCCACTGCTGGTTGGTTCCCTGCTGGTGACGGTGGGGGCGGTGGTGATTGCGGTGCCGCTTGGGCTGACAACGGCCGTTTTCCTTGGAGAACTCGCACCCCCCTGGCTCAGAGAAATATTAAAACCGGTCATCGAAGTGCTGGCTGGCATTCCTTCCATCGTCTTAGGCTTTTTAGGCTGGGTGGTGCTTGCACCAGCCATCCAAAACATGGGCGCACCGACTGGCCTGACAGCCTTCACCGGCTCCCTGATTTTGGCCTACATGGCCTTGCCCACCATCATCAGCATCACTGAAGACGCGCTTTACGCCGTGCCTAAAGAGTACCGCGACGGCTCCCTGGCGCTGGGGGCAACCCATTGGCAGACGATATACAAAGTGGTTTTGCCCGCAGCACGCTCTGGCATCGTCATCGCCATCATGCTCGGCATTGGCCGCGCCATCGGCGAGACGATGGCCGTCATGCTGGTGACGGGCAACGCTGCCAACATCCCCTCGCTGAGTGACGGGCTGTACTTCCAACCCGTTCGTACCTTAACAGCTACCATTGCCGCCGAAATGGGCGAGGTTGCCAGCGGCAGCTTGCACTACAACGTGCTGTTTGCCATCGGCATTGTGTTATTTGTGATTACGTTCCTGATTAACTCATTGGCAACCTGGATTATTGGCGGCAATGGCGGTCGTCGTCGTGGAGGCCAGATATGAACCGACAACAGACTCAAACCGTTGCTAAAGTGGTGATAACGGCCGTTGCCGCCATCGTCGTCATCCCCATCATTTATGTAGTGTTCTACACCGTCGCACGCGGTATCCAGGCCATCAGTTGGGACTTCCTCACCCAGTTCCCCACCAACGGCATGACAGAAGGTGGCATCTTCCCCGCCATCGTGGGCACAATACTACTCACCTTTGGCACAGCCATTGCCGCAATCCCGTTAGGCATATCAGCCGCCATCTATTTGGCTGAATACGCAACTGAAAACCGACTCACACGTGCCATTCGTTTAGCCATTGTCAACCTGGCCGGTATCCCCTCCATCGTTTATGGGCTGTTTGGACTGGGCGTATTCGTCCTGTTCCTCAACATGGGCACCTCCATCATCGCAGGGGCGCTAACACTTGGCCTGATGACCTTACCCATCGTCATCTCCACCTCAGAAGAAGCCATCAATACCGTGCCGCAAGAATTTCGCGTCGTCAGCTATAGTGTAGGTGCAACCCGTTGGCAAACAGTTCGCTACCAAATTTTGCCCCAAGCCACCCCCGGCATCATCACCGGCGTCATTCTCGGTTTAGGACGGGCGGCTGGCGAAACGGCTCCCATTCTCTTCACAGCGGCCGCATTCTATGTGCCGCAACTGCCTCAATCAATGTTTGACCAGACAATGGCGCTCCCCTACCACCTATATGTCATTTCGACACAGGTTCCGGGTATGCCCCTGGACATTCAGTTTGCCACCGCATTGGTGCTGCTAACCTTCGTGCTCTCTATGATTGTAGTGGCAACGATATTTCGCACCATCATGCGCCGTCGGCGGGAATGGTAAGGGAGATTCTTATGACTGATTCAATCATCAACATTCAAAACATCTCCTTCACCTATGGAGATGGCACCGAAGCCTTAAAAAACGTTTCCCTAAAGATTCCCCGAAACGAGGTATTTGTGCTGTTTGGTCCGTCACGGGCTGGCAAAACGACGCTGATGCGCTTGCTCAACCGTCTCTCAGATTTGCAAGAAGGTGCGACCCATGCTGGCGATGTTGAGTTTGCCGGACAAAATATTTTCAACAAAAATATTGATGTCATCGCCTTGCGGCGTCGTATTGGCATGGTTTTTGCTGTGCCAATTCCCTTACCCGGCACCATCTACGAGAACCTGACCTTTGGTCTCAAAATGGCCGGCATCAAAGACGCCAATACGCTCAATGAGCGGGTGGAAACATCATTGCGTCAATCCGCTTTGTGGGATGAGGTTAAGGATAGACTGGATGATTCAGCATTTGCCTTGTCTGGCGGCCAGAAACAGCGCTTGTGTTTGGCACGTAGTTTGGCGCTGGAGCCAGATGTCATTCTGCTCGACAACCCAACCTCTGGCTTAGATCCCATTTCGACTTCCATTGTGGAACAATCGTTAACTGAACTGAAGAAGCAATACACCATCATCATGGTGCCCCACAGCGTCCAGCAGGCTTCCCGGGTGGCGGATCGTGCCGCCTTTTTGCTGGATGGTGAAGTCATCGAGGTTGGGGGCCAGGCGCAGATTTTCCTGCATCCAAAAGAAAAGAAAACGGAAGATTATGTGACGGGAAGGTTTGGGTAAAGATTTTCCCTCTCCCCAGCCCTCTCCCAAGGGGAGAGGGAGCCGGACTTCTCCTCCCCTTGGGAGGGGATTGAGGGGAGGGCAAAAGTCACCAATTGGATAACTCATGGATAAAAAAATAGAAGTAAACAAATTCGACTTTTACTATGGTGATTTTCAAGCGCTCATCGACTTGAATTTTCCTATCATCAAAAACCAGATTACGGCGCTGATTGGCCCTTCTGGCTGTGGCAAATCAACCTTTTTGCGTGCCATCAACCGTATGAACGATACCATCAGCATTGCCCGTGCCGATGGCGAGATTTTGCTCGATGGCAAAAACGTTTACGATCAGGATGTGGATGTCTCTGAATTGCGGCAGCGGGTGGGCATGGTCTTCCAACGGCCGAATCCCTTTCCGCAATCGGTGTTTGACAATGTGGCGTATGGGCCGCGTGTGCTGGGCACAGCCACCAAGCATGAGCTGCCCGATGTTGTGGAAAAGAGTTTGCGTGGCGCGGCGTTGTGGGATGAGGTGAAGGATAAACTGAAGAGTTCGGCGCTGGATTTGAATCCCGGCCAGCAGCAGCGTATGTGTATTGCCCGCGCCATTGCCGTTCAACCGGAAGTGATTCTGATGGATGAGCCGTGTTCGGCGCTAGACCCCATTGCCACACTGCATGTTGAGGATTTGATGCGTGAGTTGTCGAAGGATTACACCATTGTGATTGTGACCCACAGTATGCAGCAAGCGGCTCGCGCTTCTGACTGGACGGGTTTTTTCTGGTTAGGCAAGCTGGTGGAGTTTGGCGGCACGCATGAGTTGTTTACAAATCCGAAGCAGGAGCTAACGGAGGCGTATATCACAGGGCGGCAGGGCTGAGCAATTGTCAATTGTGAATGGTTAATTATGAATTGTGAAGTGAGGGCGAGCCGGTGGCTCGTCCTTTTTTTTAGCGGAGGAGGAGCCAGCCGATGAGTGCGCCACCGAAGACGAGCCAGATGGAACTCACATTAAAGCGGATGGCAAGAACGGCCGTTATCCCAAATATCAACCACGCCTGCCAACTAATGAGCGTATGGCTGGCGAGTCTGATGAGAACGGCCGTCATCAAGCCGACGGAACTGACATTGATGGCGTCAAGAAAGGTGGCTGTCCACACATTTTGGCGCAGGCGCGGCACGAGAGGATTCAAAATAGCCACAAAGATAAACGAGGGAATGAAAATACCCAGCGTAGCCACAATGCCGCCAGCCAAACCATGGAGCTGATAGCCGATGAAGGTGGCAGTGGTGAGTACGGGGCCAGGCGTGAACTGTCCAACCGCGACGGCATCGAGTAACTGCTGTTGGGTGAGCCAGCCAAAATCGTTGACCAGCCAGCCTTCGATGAAGGCGATAAGCACGTAACCAGAGCCGTACAAAACGCTGCCAATCATGAGGAAGAAGAAGAAGATTTGCCATAGACCGGGCATAACGGCCGTTACCTGCAAAAATTGTTCGAGCTGAGCCACAAGCGGATGTGAACCGGGCAGCAAAAACAAGGGTAAGCTGGCATCCTGTTCGCGTCGTTTTTGCCATACCAGCCACCCCATGCCCAAAATGCCGCCAGCGAACAGCGCCAACAGTTCATTGCCGCCCAAAATCACCGCCAGCGTCACCGCGATGCCAATCACAACCAACTGCCAATTTTTAGCCGCCTTCTTGCCCAGTCGCCAGACCGCCCCCAGTATCACGGCGATGATGACGGGTTGGATGCCTGCTAAAAACGGCCGTGCCTGCGGCAAATCGCCATACTCGGCATATAGCCAGGCAAAAACGAGGGTGATGAGCACGGCTGGCAAAATAAACGAGCCGCCAGCCACAATCATGCCCTTCCAACCGGCGTGGACATAGCCGATGTGCATGGTCATTTCGGTGGAATTGGGGCCAGGGATGAGATTGGTTGCGCCCACGAAGTCGAGGAAATCCTGGCGGGTGAGCCATTTGCGCTGACGCACAGCCTCATCCTCCATCATGGAAATATGAGCGGCGGGGCCACCAAAGCCGAGAATCCCGAGTTTTAGAAAGAGGGCGGCTGTTTCAGTCAAGGGCGACATAAGTTACCTGGCGGAGGATTGGCTACGCCGTACGCAACGTAAAATAAAAGGTACTGCCTTTGCCTTCTTTGCTTTCTGCCCATAAACGGCCGTTATGAGCATGTACAATATGGCGGGCAATGGCTAAACCAAGACCCGTGCCGCCTTGACCACGTGTGCGGGCACGGTCAGATTTATAGAATCGTTCAAAAATACGGGGCAAATCCTCTGCTGTAATACCCACGCCACTATCTTCAACGCTAAAAATCACCGATGGCGACAAGTTCATAATTTCACGTTTCACTGATTTAGGAGCATCCTCGGGCAAAAAAGCAGAGATAGTGACTGTGCCTTCCCTGGTAAACTTGAGCGCATTGTGAACGAGATTATTGACCACCTGCTGCATACGGTCAGCATCCGCAAAAACATAAGGTAAATCCTCTGGGACATTAAGAATGAGCTTGATTTTGTCTCGCTTGGCTTGGGCTTTAAAGCGTTCGACAGGGATTTGGATAAGGTCACAAACGGCCGTTGGCGACAACCGAATCGGCACACGACCAGACTCAATGCGCGAAAGCTCCAGCAGTTCCTCCACCATCTGCGTCAGCGTATCAACCTCATGGTCGGCACGGCTCAGAAAACGACGAGCCGCAGGCGGATCATCCAGAGCGCCCACTTGCAACGTTTCCACCACAGCCCGGAGCGAAGCCAGCGGCGTGCGCAGCTCGTGAGAAATATTACTGATAAAATCACGGCGCACCGTTTCCAACCGCCGAATCGTCGTTAAATCTTGCAAAATCACCAGATACGCCTGGGACTCTTTTTGCTGGAAGGGTGTGATAACAGCTTGAAGGAATAAATTCTGACCCACTTCGATAGCGGCCATCTGTTCCACCCCTTCCTGTTGACAGCGCTGCCACAAATTAATCAACTCGTGGTGGCGCAGCACCTCCGCCAGCGTATGCCCCACAGCTTTTTCAGCAGTGGTACCTAATAAACGATAACCTGCCGGATTGATTTGGCGGACACGCCCAATATGGTCGGCAATAATAACGCCATCCGCCATATAAACGAGCACCCGGGACAATTGATCCCGTTCTTCTCGCAGATGGGCGATAACTTCATTATCCTGGTCAACCAATTGACTGTAGTTCCGTGAGAATTCTTCAATTTCACCTTTGCCCTGGCGCGGCAAGGTAGTATCACGTTCGCCACTCAGCAGCCGCTGGGTGAGGGCAGTAAGCTGATTGATTTGTTGCTCAAGACGATTTGAAATGAGGAGACCAAGCAGGAAGGTGAGTAAAAGAAGGAGGAGGGTGGTAGAGAGAACGGCCGTTCCCACACAACGTGCATCGCCATAACAAGATGGACGGGCCAGGTAAACCATCAGCCCTCCCATCACCACGAGGATTAAAAACACAAATGGCAGAGTGATGCGCCACCGCATCTTCGACATCATAAGCGTTTAACCGTCAAACCGATAGCCGATGCCGCGTACCGTCACAATACGCTGGGCATTTTGCGGGTCAGGCTCGATTTTTTCGCGTAGCCACCGTACATGCACATCCACAGTACGGCTGTTGCCATCATAAGACCAGCCCCAAACACGCTCTAAAATCAAATCGCGTGACAACGCCATTCCCTGATTCCGTGCCAAAAAATAGAGAAGTTCAAACTCCTTCGGCTTAAGGCGGATAGCTTCCTCATCCAGACGCACTTCTCGCCGCTTCTGATCAATCACCAAATTGCCATAGGCCAGGGAAGAGGCTGATTTCTGTCGCCCCATAGCGTCTTCACCATCAGCATCCAATTGCTCAGAGACGATATCTTCACGAATCAGTTCAACTCGGCGCAGCAGTGCTTTAACACGAGCCAGTAATTCTCTCATGCTAAACGGCTTGGTGAGGTAATCGTCGGCGCCCATTTCCAAGCCAACAATTTTGTCTACCTCTTCACTGCGCGCGGTGAGCATGATGATAGGCACGCTCAATTCCTTGCGTAAGATACGGCACACTTCAAAGCCGTCAATACCGGGCAGCATCACGTCCAACACGATGAGATCTGGCAGCGTTTCTCGTGCAATTTTAACGGCATCACGGCCGTTTTCGGCCGTATAAACCTGATACCCTTGATGGTCGAGATTATACTCAAGCGTTTCCAGGAGCGTTCGTTCATCTTCAACTACTAAAACTTTATAATCCATAGGTCGTTTTTAGCAGTGAACGATACGACTGTCAATAAAATTCAAATGTTCCTCCAACTGGGTGTCAGCAATTCTCATGAAGACTAGGTGTAGGCGTGGGACAGGCGGATCATAAATTTGCCAGCCACCAACATGTCTTCTCCCGCCTGTCTCACCCCAATTTTGGGCAAGATTGCACGGTGAAAAACTGAGAGTGTGGTCTAAAGTTGTGTACGAGACTACAAAAGTCTCCTCAAATTTAATGCCAATTAGTATTGGTAAGACTT
>JACSSI010000189.1 GCA_014879345.1 Anaerolineae bacterium
TGTAGATGGCACAACGTATCCATTGGAAAGTCCGTTTATGGTGCTGGCTACCCAAAACCCGATTGAATATGAAGGCACGTTTCCACTGCCTGAGGCTCAGTTGGATCGCTTCATGTTAAGAATACGGTTGGGATATGCTTCAAAGGCAGAGGAGATTGACGTGCTGGAACGACAGCACCAACAGCATCCTATTGATAATGTGGTGCAGGTTGTCTCTGTTGAAGAATTGCTGGAAGCACAAACGGCCGTTAAGACTGTCTACCTCGATGACAAAGTTAAAGAGTACATTGTGGATTTAGTGCGGCAGACACGAGTGCATCCTGAGGTATATCTGGGGTCTAGTTCTCGTGGCGCTTTGGCTATTTATCGGTTGAGCCAGGCGCGGGCGGCTTTGTTTGGTCGGGATTATGTTTTGCCGGATGATGTGAAGGCGTTAGCTGTTCCGGCGTTGAGCCATCGGATTATCGTTGGGCCGGCGGCACGCATTAAAGATGTAGAACCGGAAGCCATCGTACAGGAAATTTTGGACAAAACGGCCGTTCCCGGCGCAGTTCCCGGCAAACAAGTGAAGGGCTAATCATGCTCTACCAACTAAGACAACGGCGAACGGTTGTTTTTGTGCTGGCCTTGCTGGCTTTTTTAGGCGGCTTAATCACGGGACGGAGCATTCTTTATAATCTTGCTTATTTGATGGGTTTGCTGCTCATCATCTCCTTTATTTGGGCGTGGGCAAATATCAATGGCGTCCATCTCTCCAGGGCAACAAGAGTTCGGCGCACCCAAGTGGGACGACCGTTAGAAGAACGTTTTACAGTACGCAACACCTCAATTGTGCCAAAACTATGGCTTGAAGTCCGTGACCATTCAAATGTACCGGGGCACCAAACGAGCTATGTTGTCAACAACCTGCGTTCAAAACAGACGTTTTCCTGGCGCACCACCACCATTTGCCGGGAGCGCGGCCGTTATCAATTGGGGCCAATTACCTTGCGCACCAGTGATCCTTTTGGCCTTTTTACAATGCAAAAGGAGCTAACGCCTACTTCAAATGTTGTCATTTTTCCGCTAACTTATGATATTCACCAATTTACATTACCGCTTGGCATTCTGCCGGGTGGGGATGCGCTGCGTCGTCGTACTCATTATGTGACCACCAATGCCGCAGGTGTCCGTGACTATGCGCCTGGTGACAGCTTTAGCCGCATCCATTGGCCGAGTACGGCGCGGCGTGACCGCATGATCGTAAAGGAATTTGAGCTAGACCCGTTGGCTGATATCTGGATTGTGCCGGATATGGCGGTATTTGGACACGTGGCCGCCATGTCTACGCAAAGGGAGCCAGCAGCCTCTTTTGAAGACTTGCCTAAGTGGATGCAGCAGGAAAAATTTTCTTTACCAGAAACTACTGAAGAATATACGGTTACGGCCGCTGCTTCTATTGCGCAATATTTTATTCGCAGAGACAGATCCGTGGGTATGCTGGCTTATGGGCAATCCAGCGAATTGGTGCAACCAGACCGGGGTGAACGGCAACTCACGCGCATACTGGAAACGTTGGCAGTGCTGCGCGCCCAGGGGCAAATTCCCATCGAGGACATGCTTCATGCCGAATCTCATCTATTTCCACGCGGCACAACAGTTATTGTGGTGTCGCCAACGAATTTAGATAAATGGGCCACATCTGCCAGACAGTTGGTGCGCAGGGGTCTGCGTGTGGTAACGATTCTGATTGATCCAGAATCGTTTGGCGGACGCAGATCCAACGCTGGTTTAGAGTCAATGCTCCATGGGAACGGTATGGCTGCTTATCGTGTGCGCTGTGGTGATGATTTAACGGCCGTTCTCAGCCAAACGCGCTCGAAATCTGGTTATTTCTTATCGTAACAAGCCGCAGAACCGCGGCTTATTACTTCATCCATATACCGTACATATTTTATGCGTATGTACAGTTTGTATTAAAAATGTGTTTGAGCCACTTCTGCCACACCCAAACCCATAACACATCACATGTTGGACTAAAAAAGTACGGTTCTTTGGGATCTCAAGGGGTTTCTTTCGTGTCATGCTGAACACAGTGAAGCATCCCAGAGGTACGGGATTCTTCGTTTCACTCAGAATGACGAGAAGCCCAGAAAATCCTAAAGAGCCAAAAGTATTGTACACTAATAGAAACGTGTAATTGTTTGAGCCAGTTGAAGACCGGCAGCGGCCGGCCTTCGGCAAGCTTAGGCCAAGACAAGCTCTGGCCGTGGCGAAAATATCAGGAGGTGAGCTTATGGATTGCCCGCGATGTCATCATGCTGTAGTGGAATCGGCGATCTCTTGCTCTGTGTGTGGTTTTGCCGGAAACGGCCGTTCTCTGCAAATATGGTCTAATTTAACTTACTTGTTAGCGGAAATGGCATCGTGGGATATTCCCGCCAGCCATCTCAACCCGCTGCGCCAGAAATATACCCGTTTGCTCAAAGCCAATGAAATTGAATTAGGGCTGCGCCTCCCCCCACCCAATGACGCAGAAACATGGGCGTTGCGAGAGCAGCGCAGCCAGTTAGCAGCATTGCAACAAGCGTTATTAAGTTGGCAGGTTCGAGGCTGGCTGGACGATGACGTGGTCGAGATCCAACGACTTGAACTTAGCGCGGAAATACAAGCTATTGATGAACGATTAGAAGATGCGCCACCCGGATTGTTGCCTACGAGCAGTCCTAAATATGTCCTGCGGCGTCTGGCGGAGCAGCAAGCGGTGCTGCATTTGGCACACGCTTTGTATCAGGCACACCTTCTGAGCGAAATGGGCTGGGTAAGGATTTCCGCAGAGCTAAATGCGGCCATTGAGGCGCTGGAAATCGAAGCAGGACTGCGGTCAGATGTTTCCCGTCCGCCATCCCCACAGATAGAAGATGCCATAGCAGTTGAAGCATTAGAAAAAGCCCCCAAACAAAAACGGTGGCAACGGCCGTCTTTGACGTGGGATCAGGTGTGGGAAAGTTTGCTCTCAGAGCGCACTCTGAACGCCCTGTTGTTTTTGGGTGTGATTTTGTTGCTGGCTTCTGGTGTGTCTTGGGTGGTGTGGAACTGGGATACGTTCCCCCCATTGGCGCAGATTGGCTTCTTGGGCAGCATGACAGCGGCGTTTTTCGGCTTGGGCTGGTATGTGCGTACGCGCATGAAATTGGAAGGCTCAGGTATTGCCTTAACGGCCGTTGCCGCGTTGCTGATTCCCCTTGATTTTTACGCCTATTACATTTCCGGTGGTTTTCCACCTGGCAGTTGGCCGACGGTGTGGCTGGTGGCGTCATTGGTCTGTTTGGCTGTTTATGTGGTGGTGGCCTATTTGCTGCAAGCGACGTTTTTTGGCTATCTGGTGGCGCTGGCGGTGGGCAGTGTGACATTGGCTTCGCTGAATTTGTGGCATGTGCCGGTTGAATGGTGGTTAACGGCCGTTACTGGTATCACCTTCTGTTTGGCGTCCGTTGGTTTTGGGTTGCAGCACACCAGGCGATGGCAGTTCTTAAAAGCACCATTTGGGCATATAGCGTTGGCGGGGTCTGTGCCGACGATGCTGGTTGGCCTATCGTGGGCAGTGCTGGTGGGCGGCGATTCGTTGGCATTCTATTTATCGTTGGCGGCAAGCTGGTGGCTGGGTGGCCTGACGATGCTGGTGATGATTCCGCGCCTGAAAATGCAGACGTTGGTGTGGGCAACGGCCGTTACCTTCCCTGTTGCGCTGTGGCTGACGATGCGGCCTCTCTTTTTCAATTGGCAAGTTGACATGGCCTGGTTTGGGCTGGGCTGGCTGCTGCTGGCTCCGTTTTATTTTGGCGCGGCGGCGCTCACCCGTCGAGAAGATGATGATTTTGGAAAGGCGGCAGGGAAAACGGCCGTTATCATTGGGGCATTACTCGTGGTTGTGGCAGCGTTATGGTCATGGTTAGACCCGGTAGCGGCGGCGGTTGTCTATTTGCTATTGGCGCTGGGGGCTGGGGCGATGGCGTGGGTAAGCCAGCAGACCCGTCTCTTGTGGCTGATGAGTTTGTCTTTTGCCATATCGGCGGCTGGCTGGATGGCAAGTCGCGGCGCAAATCCGGCGGAGTTGGCGCTGCCCTGGGCGCTGTTGGCAATTTTCCATATGGCAGCGGCGGTGATAGGCGAATCTCGCTTGCCTGCCAAGCGGGCTGGTTTTCTAGCCCCGTTGTATGGCGCAGCGATTGTATTGGCGGCAGCGGCCATCGTGCCGCCGTTGGCCTTGCTCGACCGGCCATTGCTGGCATACGCGCTGGCAAACTGGCTCGGTATTAACGGCTGGCTGGCGATTCTGGCACATCAGGAAAATCCGGGATTGATGGCGCTGTTGGCCTATCGCCGCTTGCGTTGGGCCAGTGCGGCAACTTTCCATTGGCTGGTGGCGCTGCCGTTGTTGGCGTGGGTAGCGCTGGTGTGGACGATGAACCGTCCCGTTTCTTATGAACTCGGACTGATTATGCTCATCCTGGCGTGGCTGACGATGGGCATGGCGGTGGGATTGCGCCGTTTGCGTTGGTCATATGGCTTGCCGTGGCAGGCAGCGTCGTTGCTTGCCAGCGCAGCCACATTCGCGCTGGCGTTTTATGACTTTGATGCGGGCTGGACGGCCTGGCTGGTGGCAGGAACGGCCGTTTATTTTGTTGTGGCGGTGTGGGCATTCCATAGTTCGCGCTATTTTTATGTGGCTGGCCTTTTGCTGCCGTTCAGTTGGGCGCTCCTCTGGGACACGACTGATGTTGCGTGGAAGTATTGGCAAACGGGTTGGGGATTTTTCCCGCTGACATATGTGTTGGCGGGGATTTGGCTAGAGAAGGTTCGGGGACGAGAACGGCCGTTTACGCAACCGTTCTATCAGATGGCAAAGGGGATTGGTATTCTCGTATTGGGCGCGAGTTTA
Source organism: Anaerolineae bacterium (assembly GCA_014879345.1). Taxonomy (GTDB): domain Bacteria; phylum Chloroflexota; class Anaerolineae; order Promineifilales; family Promineifilaceae. The sequence continues at coordinate 4,922 of JACSSI010000189.1, forward strand.
CTCCAGTCGCTGTTTGTGTGGGATGAGGCTGATTTGGTGTGGACGGCGTTTGCGCCAGCCTGGTTGAGTCTGACTGCCTTTGCTTATGCCTGGTTGCTTAACAAAGTCCCCTGGGCGCATGTTTCGATTTGGTTGGCGACGTTTGCGGGTGCTTTGGTTGTCAAAACATACAGTCATGGCACAGGACGGTCAGCCGTGTTGATTGCTTGTGGAGCGATTGGGTATGTGTTGGCGGAGCGGGGCTTGCATCAATTGGCATTGATGCCTGTTAAGTATCAAAAGTTAAGGATAGATTATCGGCGTTGGTGGCTGCTGTGGAAACGGCCGTTACTGTTTGCTGGCTGGGTCTTGTCTGTGGTGGCGATTGGGGCGGCGTTGGTGCGCAATTTGATTTGGCTGGGCGGTGGCAGCGTGCGCCAGAGTTGGGCAATTGTGGCACTGTTGTTGGTGACAGGATTGTATGGCCTGTCGGCCAGGTTGTTCAAAAAAGTGTTGTTTGTATGGCTGGCCTCGGCGTTGGTCGTTGTGCCGTGGACGTTGGCGGGCAACTTGATTTGGGGCGATGAGCTTGCCTGGTATGGCTTGAGTTGGGTCGTATTAGGGTTAGGGCTTTTCGGTGTGGGCGCACTGCTGGTGCGTCGGTTGGGTCTGGGAAAATGGAGTTGGCCACCGCAAGTTATCGCTCATTTGCTGGTTCCGGCGGGATTGTTGCTGACTATTGCAGACGCTGGCGTGGCGAGTGTCGCTGTGGGATTGGCGATTCTGTTTTATTTTGGGGCAACGGCCGTTGATCGTTTCTATCGGTCAACCACCCCACCCTCCTCTCGATTCTTATTCCCGTTTGCCAGTTTGCTGCCAGTGTGGGCGGTCGTTTTCTGCTTATGGCTCTTCCCGAACGTGGCGGTTAGCAGCCTGGCGATGGTGGTCTGGCTGTTTGTGCTGCCGTTGTTGGCAGTTGGCTGCTGGGCAGCAATCTGGGAACCGGAATATCGTTGGCCGTTTTATATTGTGGCCTACAGTGTGGCGGGAATGGCAATTGCGCTGGCTGGGGAGGAAACGGCCGTTCTCAGCCTTATTCTCTTCCTCAATACCGGTGTGGCTGTCTTGTCCGTTTGGGTATTCAAAGATGCGCTGTGGTGGTATCCAGCGACAGTGCTTTGGCCGATGGCGGTGTGGGCGCTGCTGGCTGAACTGCGCTTTACCGAGATGCGTTGGTATGGCTGGAGTTTAATCTTCTGTGCCGGTTTGTATTTGGCAGGCGCGTGGTTGCTGCGAAAACGTGACCTGCGCCGCTACGAAACGCCGCTTATCGCAATGACATTTGTGATGCTGTTCTTCGGTCTGCCGTTTTGCAGCAATGATCGATTGGATGCGTTTGTGGGCTATGGCACGGCCATTCTCATTTTGTCGTTGACGGCGGTGTGGCTCCGTCAACCCTTTGTTCTGAGCTTTGCGGTGGCGCTGTCGGTGGTTCCCTATGGCGTGGTGCTTTCCTGGCTTGACGTTGCCTTTGAAAATTTGGGGTTGGCGATATGGCCGGGGATCGGGGTCGCTTTGGCTTTAGCCGTTTATCTGGATCGCATTTGGGGCGTGGAGCCAAGACCAGAACATCTCAAATTATCTTCGTCTTTCCCCTGGAAACAGGTAAGCCGCTGGCCGCTGGCGGTGTGGGAACGCTGGACGCGCTGGTGGGCGCTGTCGTTGTATGTGCTGGCGATTGGGTTTGTCGGGTTCAGCGGATTGATTTCGGTGGAGGATGCGGGACGGTGGCTGGTTGTGATGGTGGGCGGAACGGCCGTTTTCCTGTGGCTGACCTATCGTTTTCGGCTACGAGGTTGGCTGTTGGCTGCCGGTGTGTACGGTCAGTTTGCCACACTCGCTTTCATCCGGCTTATTGGCTTCACAGATTCTGGGGCGCAACTGGCGTTGGCTTTCATGCCGGTGGTGTGGTTCACCTTCTTCATGGGTTTCCTGGTCGAGCAAGGACTGATGGAAAAGCCTTTATTTTATCGGGAAAACGGCCGTTGGCATATGGCGTTTTCGGGCTGGTCTCTACCTTTTTATCTACTGCTGTACATCGACTTAATCATCGGGCAGTTACTCACATTTGATTTGGACTGGGAGAGCGCTGTCGTCACCTTGCTCAACGCCGTCATTGTTGGCTTACTGGCGACCCATTGGCGCACAAAATTCTTGAGCACCATTGCCGCGTTGTTGGGTTTGTTGGCCTTAATGCAATGGCTGGCCTGGCTCGATATCGCCGATACCGTATGGCCGACGACGTTGGCGCTGTTGGCGTTAGTTTATGGTGGCGTGGGCTATGGTTTGCGTCGCTGGCGGCGGGAAGAAGTGGGTGTGCCGCGTTGGGTGGATGTGTGGGAACGGCCGTTTATCCTGGTTGGTTGGTTCGTATCATTCCTGGCTTTGCTGAATGGCTTCATTCTCAGCGTCGATATCTTCACACACCTTCCCGCCCTTCTCTTCTTTGGCGGCAGCCTGGTTTCACATGAACTGCAAGCTGCCACCATGCTGGTACGCACGTTTGCCTTGTTGGGTTTGTTCTATCTAACGGCAGCTCTTGTTGAACGGCGACCTCGTTTGAGCTATTTAGCGCTGCTGCTGCTCTTTGCGTCGTGGAGCATGTGGCTGCTGCTGATTCAAAATGCACGGGAGTTACAACTTTACGCCGTCCCTGCTGGCGCTTATCTGCTGTTGATGGGCTGGCTGGAATGGCAGAATGGCAGTCGCGCCATTGCCCGTTGGCTCGATTGGTTGGGCGTGTTGATTTTATACGGCTCTGCGTTTTGGCAATCGTTTGGGGCGCATGGCGAACTGTATGCCCTGTTGATGATTGTGGAAGGGCTGTTGATTGCGTGGTTGGGCAGCTTGCGCCGTTTGCGGCGGTTGTTGTATTTGGGAGTGACTGGAGTGATAACGGCCGTTGTTGGTCAACTCATCGAACCCCTTCTGGCACTCAATACCTTCGTCCTGCTGCTGCTAGGCGCGGGCCTCGTGGGACTAGGTATCGCTCTGGAACGCCGCCTGGACAAAGTGCGTGAACTGTCTCATGAGCTACGCACCAAAATGGAACATTGGGAATAACAAGTTGGTATCCAGGTGCAACACACTGCTGCACCTGGGCCACGCGAGTTATACGTTATGAAAAACACAACCCTAAAACAAAAATCTTCCTGGCAAAGCACACCAATTCTTGGCCG
>JACSSI010000190.1 GCA_014879345.1 Anaerolineae bacterium
TGGACAGGAAATTGTGCAGGTGTATGTGCATGATGTGGCGAGTCGGTTGGTACGGCCGTTACGCGAGCTAAAAGCCTTCGCCAAAGTCAGCCTGGAACCGGGCGAAACGAAAACCGTCACCATGCCGCTCACCCGCCAATCGCTGGCCTACTTTGATCCGGCTGCCTCAGATTGGGTCGCAGAGTCAGGCGAATTTGAGGTGCTGGTGGGGGCATCGTCCCGCGATATTCGCTGCCAGACCCGCTTCAACTGGCAAGCGGCTGACGATCAACCACTCACTATCAGTATGACACTGGGCACGCTATTGGCTTCTGAAAGGGGAACGGCCGTTTTGAAACAACAACTCGGCTCCACATTAGACAACCCCCAACTCAGCATGGCAATGTCTATGACCCTGGCCGAAATCGCCCCCTTCGCCGCCGACATCCTCACCCCGGCAAAACTGGCAGAAATTGATGCGGCGCTGCAAGCTGCATAATGTTATGACCCAGGTTCGTAGTGTGGGCTAATGGAACATAAAGAATTATTTCGGTAAAAGAATTTATCCGCAGATTACGCCGATTTATTTTATGAACTTCCATAAGCCCGCAGAGAACGCACTAAAGTGCGCACTACAAACCAAGTTGAGAGGAGAACATCGTATGTACAAAAAAACGTATCACCTGTTTATTATCATCGTTTTGCTGGCTGTGCTGGCAGCGTGTGGCGGCAGCGATCCTGCCCCAACCACCGCGCCAGCCGTTGACCCCACCGCGCCCCCTGCCCCAACCAACACCGCTGCCCCCACAGCAACTGTTGCAGCCACCGAAGCGCCTATGGAAGAAACGGCCGTTCCCGAAACAGAAGCAGTCAGCTTTGGGCATTTTCTCGTCCCCGAAGGCGAACCCAAAATGACCTACTTTGCCCCCTTCCCCCTCACCATGTCCCTGGATGGGGATCTCAGCGATTGGGAAGGCGTGCCAACCGTCACCATTCCCGACACCTCCACCATCGCCTGGGAAACCACCCTCACCTTCGCCGCCGCCGCCGATGACCAATATCTCTACATGATGGCCGACGTCCTCGATCCCACCATCATCACCGGCCAGCACGACATCAACTATTGGAACGAAGACTCCGTTGAATTTTATATCAACGCGGCTGGCGACCTGGAACTGTCCTCATATGTCGATGGCGTGGCTCAAATCACCATCCCGCCCATCAACATCGGCAAAACAGCCGAAGAATTCATCCTCAGCGGCAACCAGGCCGAAACAACGGGCGTTGAAGCCATCGTAGTCGAGACCGAAAAAGGGTATGCCATTGAGATGTCCGTCCCGCTCAAAAACGAAGTCTGGTACATTGAGCCGACACATGGCAATGTCATCGGCTTTCAGGTTCATCTAAATGGCGCCAACGTCGCGGATCGCAACCTCAAAGCCATCTGGTCAGCCGCCGACATGGGCGATAAATCCTATCAAGACCCCAGCGTCTTCGGCCAATTGGTTCTCTATGAAATTGGGCAGACAGAGGTGGTGGCAAACATACCAGACCCCACCCCCATGCCCACCCCGGTTCCAGAAGACCTCAACGCGCCTTACCGTCAACCTGATGTGCCTGTCGAGGAACGGGTTGCCGATTTGCTGGCGCGTATGACCCTCGAAGAAAAATTGGGACAAATGACCCTGATTGAAAAAGGCAGCGTTAAAACCAACGACATCAGCAACCGTTATCTGGGTGGCGTGTTGAGCGGCGGCGGTGGTTATCCTGCCGAAAACACCGCCGCTGGCTGGGCAGAAATGGTCGATGGCTTCCAGGAATACGCGCTTAATACTCGCCTCGGTATCCCCTTGATTTACGGAGTGGACGCCGTTCACGGCCATAACAATGTGCAGGGAGCCGTTATCTTCCCGCACAACATCGGCCTGGGCGCAGCTAACAATCCAGAGCTTATGACCCAAATTGGGCAAGTAACAGCCCAGGAAATGATCGCCACTGGCATTTATTGGGACTACGCCCCTGGTGTGATGGTTCCGCAAGATATTCGCTGGGGTCGCACATACGAAGGCTACAGCGAGAACACTGACCTCGTGTCGTCCCTGGCAGTCGCATACCTGCAAGGGCTGCAAGGGGATGACCTGGCCGCGCCCGACACGGTATTGGGTACACCCAAACATTTCGTGGGCGATGGCGGCACTGCCTGGGGCAGTTCTACCACTGGCAGCTACCAGCTTGACCAGGGCGTCACCGAAGTTGATGAAGAAACCCTGCGTGCCATTCACTTGCCACCCTATGCGGCCGTGATTGAGGCAGGTGCGCAAAATATCATGATTTCTTACTCCAGTTGGGATGGCATGAAGATGCACGGTCAAGATTACCTCATCAACGATGTGCTGATTGATGAAATGGGCTTTGACGGCTTCATTGTGTCTGACTGGGCCGGTATTGATCAGGTTGATCCCGATTATTACACGGCCGTTGTCAAGTCCATCAACGCCGGGGTAGATATGAACATGGTGCCCTACAGTGCTGGTCTGTTCCTGGATACGCTCACGCTAGCCGTAGAAAATGGTGACATTTCAATGGAACGCATCGACGAAGCCGTCAGCAATATCTTGAAGGTGAAGTTTGCGATGGGTCTGTTTGAACATCCCTATTCCAACCCTGAACTCGTGCCGTTGGTCGGCTCGGAAGCACATCGCGCGGTAGCCAGAGAAGCAGTAGCGCAGTCTCAAGTGCTGCTGAAGAATGAAGGCGATATGCTGCCGTTTGCTAAAGATTTGCCCACGCTTTATGTGGCTGGCGCGGCTGCCGACGACATCGGCATCCAGTCTGGCGGGTGGACAATTGAGTGGCAAGGCAAACAAGGCGACATCACGGAAGGCACGACCATCCTGGAAGCGGTGCAGAATACAGTTTCTCCGGAAACGGCCGTTATCTATGACAAATACGCGCAGTTTGATGAGGTACCAACCGGTGAACCTATCGTCTGTCTATCTGTTGTGGGTGAACTGCCCTACGCCGAAGGCATTGGCGACAGCGCCACCCTGATGCTGCCCGTCAATGAGATTCGCACCCTCAACCGCATGGCTGAAATGTGTGATCAATTGGCAGTGGTGCTGGTTTCAGGACGGCCGTTAATCATCACAGACCACATCGACAACTGGGACGCCCTGGTAGCCGCCTGGCTGCCCGGCACCGAAGGCCAAGGCGTCGCAGACGTGTTATTTGGCGATGCGCCGTTCACGGGCAAAACCGCCTACACCTGGCCGCTGTCTGTTGACCAACTGCCCTTGGATTTTGCCAATCTTACAGCAGAAGAAGTCTTATTCCCATTTGGTTTTGGCCTAGATTAAGCGTTTCCACAAAAGAAATGAAGGCCAAGAAGTTCATTGGCTTCTTGGCCTTCATCTTCAAATCAACTAATCCATCAACGTTACAAAACTGAATCGAGAGGCAGCTTTACCGGATTTCCACCATTAGCAGCGGAAAGGCGTATGGCGAGGATGAGTTCTTGATCCAGCCTGGCTTGATAGGCTCCATAACCTGGCTCAGACTGGTTCTGCACTGCATCAACCAGGGACAGCAGACAACCAGCAACGCCAATCTCGTCATCATGCCACTGCATACCGTGTCCCTGTTTTTGGGGACGGAAGGGATTGTCCCAGCGCACGATGGGCTGGTCGGGATCGCCGGTGTGGGCGAGCATGGCGACCAGGGCGCCGCCATCGACCCGTTCCCAACGCCGTTCTACGGTGATAAACTGCGGCATTTCGCCGCCGGGAGCCAACAAGGAAAGCCGTTCTTGCACCTCCAGCCCCACGCCCACGGTGATGCCCATCCCCTTTTCAGCCAGAAAACGACTGCTGCGCCACCAGCGCAACGGGGAATCGTAAGCCACATTGGTCCAATGGAAGATGCCCACCTGCCCACCCTCAAATTCGATGAGGCCATGTTCCTGGGTTTCGGCGCGGGCGTCGTGGCTGTTGGCGAGGCGCGACCAGTGCGGCGCGAGGTCGAATTCACGGACGAGGCCAGTCACCTGGATGGGACGGGCGTCAAAGCCGAGGTAACTGCGCATGACGCTGATGCCGTGATAGCCGTGTCCGCCAAAGTCGTTGAAACTGGTGTGGACGCGACCAAAGAGGCCGGAAGCGATGAGGCTGAGTTTGAGTTGTTCTAACGGCCGTTTATGAAACTGTTCCGCCACTTCAACCTTCAAACCACGCTGGTCGGCGGCAGCAATAATGGCGTCGGCTTCGCTCAGATCGTGGGCGATAGGCGTTTCTAGCAAGACATGCAAGCCCGCCTCGACAGCCATCAAACCCACTTCCCCGTTGGCATGGTACGCCACGGAGACAATGCCGATGTCAGGCGCAGTTTCGCGGATAAGTTGATCGAGATTGGTGTAGGCTGGCACACCTAAACTGTCACCTAACTGGTGGGCAGAGGCTTGACTGCGCCCCCACACGGCAACCAGTTCGACTTGTTCTGGCAAGGCTTGCACCAGGGGGCCGTATAAGTAATCGGAGCGTTTGGCTGTGCCGATGATGGCGACTCGTAAGGGGGTTGGCGCAGATGCGTTCATGGGATTTTCCGTAGTGCGTAGAGCGTAGTGCGTAGTTTTCTACGTTCTACGCACTACGCTCTACGCTTTATCAGTTAATAAAATAACCACCGCTTTAAATGGCAAGGTAATTGTACCAGAAACGGCCGTTTCCCCATTGAGCATATCACAGTAACGGCCGTTTAAGACCACCTCCTGCGTACATTCCGTATGGTTCATGATAAACAACAGCTTACCGCGTGGGGTAGTGCGGGCGGCAACCTCCACTCCTGCAGGCGTTGCCAATAACGGTTCAACCACAGCCAGCGCGGCTATCCATCGCGCCATCGCCCCATAAAACAGGCTGTCGCCCATCGTGCCGAGATAAATGACGGTGCCATCGCCAAATTTGTTGAGGGTGGCGGCGGGTTTGTTGGCGTAAAAATCATCCGCGTACCAGCCAGCGACCTTCGCCCCTTTTGTCTCTAACACATCGGCCCAAACCGAGGCGGGGAATTCTTCTTCCAAATCCGGCAAGCCAAACTGAATCGTGTTCTCTTGATCAGCGGGCAGCGACACATATTCTTCGACTTCCACGCCGCTCATCTTGGCGACCAACCCAGGTAATTTCATATTCACAACGGCATTGTCTGCGTCTTTCACACCAGTACGCGGCGTAAACACGACCACGCCACCCGCCGCCGCAAACGCTTCTAAATTCGCCGCCGTTTCCTCTGTTAACACATACATGGCAGGCACAATGACTGCTTTGTAGCCTTGCAAGCCGTCTTTTTCAGACACGATGTCCACCGGGATGTTGAGGTCATAAAAACCGTTGTAAACAGCCTGGATGTGGCTCTCATATTGAAAACGGCGATTGTTGGGCTGAACCTGAAAGGCAAAGCGCGTATCGTATGATTGCATGATGGCGATTTCAGCGTGGACGGGGGAACCGGCAATCAAGTCACCAATTTCTTGCAACTCCTGGCCGATTTGTTTGACTTCGGCATAACGTCGTCCGGGGATACCATGATGGTCGAGGATGCCATGCCAATATTGCTCCGTGCCATGCAGCGCGGTGCGCCAGCGGAAGTAGACCATGCCATCTGCGCCGTGGGCAATCGCTTGATAGGTCCACAAGCGCAGTTCGCCCGGTTTGAGATGTGGCGAGACAATTTCCCAACCGCCACTGCCTGACTGTTGTTCCATCACCCAAAAGTTTTTCTTTTTGAGACTACGCATGGTGTCATGAGCGAGAGCGGGCATCGTGGGGGAAACATTTGTTTCCTCAAGCCACTGCATCCGTACATAATTGTCCCACGAGACCAGGTCTAAATCCTCGGTCATGTCGTAGTTGTTGAGGAATGGGTATTTGAAGCCCATTAGATTGTGGGTCATAAAATGGTGCGGCATGTATTGGCGCAGGATGTCGATTTGTGACTTTTGATACGCGCGGTAACTGTCGGACATGAAGCGGTAATAATCCAAGTTTAGGCCGGGATTATGAGAGGCAATGGTATCCAACGGCACGGGAATCTGCGACCATTCGGTGTAGACATGGCTCCAGAAAATTGTCCCCCACTTTTGGTTGAGTTCCGCCAATGTGCCGTACTTTTTTTGCAACCATGTCTGGAATGCTTGTTGGCATATAGAACAGTAACAGCGGTCGCCAAATTCATTGTCGATCTGCCAGCCGATAACGGCCGTTTCCCCCTGATAATGTTGAGCCAAGGCTATCACAATGCGCCGGGTGTGCTCGTGATAAAGCGGGTTGTTGGGGCAGTAAGCGCGGCGCAGACCAAAGGTACGGCGCACCCCGCTCTTGTCTACCAAAAACAGCTCTTCTTGTTGGGACATCAGCCAGGGCGGAGCCGTAGCAGTTGGGGTACCCAATACAACTTGAATCCCGTGACCCGACAGGGTGTTTATTGCTTTGTCGAGCCAGGTGAAATCAAAACGGCCGTTTTCCGGTTCCAGCAATGACCAGGCAAACTCAGCCATTCGCACTACATTGATGCCCGCTTCTGCCATCAATCGCGCATCTTCCGCCCAGCGTGCTTGCGGCCAATGCTCAGGGTAATAATCCGCGCCAAAATAAAACATGGTTGTCTCCCTTGTTACCCTTTTGTTGCCCCGGCCGTAATGCCGTCTAAGAATTGTCGTTGGAAAATGAGGAAAATTATCAACAGCGGAATCAAGCTAATCACCGACATCGCCATCTGCGACCCCCAGGCTGTCAAACCGGCGCTGCCTGCCATGGCATTGATAGCCAGCGTAATCGTATGCTTTTCAGGTGACTTCAGATAAATCAACGGCCCCAAATAGTTGTTCCAGGAAGCCATAAAGAAGATAAGCCCCAAACTAATCATGCCCGGCCTGATAATTGGCGCGACGATACGCCAAAATATGCCAAATTCAGACGCACCATCAATGCGAGCGGCATCGAGCAGTTCATCAGAAATCGTGGAAACATATTGCCGGAAGAAAAAGATGCCAAACGCATTGGCTGCGCCTGGCACAATCAGCGGCCAAAACGTGTCCACCCAGCCAAACTTACGCATGATGACAAACGAAGGCACCATCATAACCGCGCCAGGAATAACCATCGTGGCGAGGAGAAAAGCAAACAAGCCTTTCTTGCCGGGAAACTCGAACTTGGCAAAACCATACCCGCCCAAAGAAGTAAAAAACAGGCTAAACAAAGTCCCCACCAGCGCCACAAAGAAGGTGTTTGCCAGCACACGCAGCACATTCCTGTCCTCGAAAATGAAGCGGTAGTTCTCAAAGGTTGGCGTTTGGGGAATCAGGCGAACCGGATAGCCAAATACATCTTCAGGCAGCTTAAACGAAGTGCTCAGCATCCAGAGAAATGGCAGCATCATGAACAGTGAAATAAGAATCAACATGGTATATAAACCAATGTCGATAAGTTTTTTGCGGCTTCTGTATGAGAGTGTCATTATGTTTTCCCTAAACCTGCTCGCGGTTCAACTGGAATTGGAAGACGGTGAGAATAAAAATAAAGGCGAAAAATGTATAAGCAAGCGCAGAAGCATACCCATACTGATAACTGCCAAAAGCAACATTATAAATACGCATCAAGGGGGTGATGGTGGCGTTGACTGGTCCTCCTCCTGTCAAGGTCGTTACTTCGGCAAATAGGCCAAAACTGCCAATAGTAGAGGTGATCAGCGCAAACAGGATGACGGGGCGCATTAGCGGCACAGTGATGCGAAAAAATGCTTGCACCGGCGTAGCGCCATCTACCATAGCTACTTCTGTCAGATCATGCGGAATGGTTTGTAAACCGGCCAACATGATGACCATGTTATAGCCCAGCCAGGCCCACACAATCAGCAAACTTAAGGAAATTCTGGCCCACATCACACTTTCCAGCCAGGGAACGTCAGGCAATCCCACAAAACTGAGCATGACATTGAACAAACCGTTCTGTTTTTCCATCAAGATGCGGAAGGCAAAACCGGCGGCGACCATGTTGGTAATAAAGGGCAAAAAAATAATAGTGCGAAAGATGCGGTATCCGCGTATCCGGCCT
>JACSSI010000191.1 GCA_014879345.1 Anaerolineae bacterium
TCTCCTTTTGGGGGAGGGTTAGGGTGGGGGTAAATGGTAGTGATGCGTTACCGAATTAAATTTTTAACATTCATTAGTGGTTTCTAACCTTGTTCACAAGGTATCACGACAAACCTGTCGAACTTGATTAGGGATATGGAGCTAATAAAAAATGACGAAAAAGATGATGAAACTAGTTGTGCTATTGATTGTATTAATTGTTCTGGCAGGGTGTGGCGGTGCGGCTGTCGAACCATTGGTTGAGACAGAGACGGAAACGGCCGTTTCCACCCCCACCGTAGCAATTGCCGAAGAAGTAGTAGCAGCAGAAATAGAAACGGCCGTTCCTGAGCCAACAGAGACCGTCGAAGCGCCGACGGCTACAGTTGAACCGACTGCCGAAGCCACCGCTGGTCCCACAGAAGAACCAACGGCCGTTTGGGCCAATCCCACCGCCACCGTCGATGCCAGCATCCCCGTCGCGCCGCAAGCGCCAGAAGGCAGTGTGGTGCAGCCGCCGTATGCTGCCAGCGATTGCAGTCCCGATTACCCCTGCGCTGAAGATGTGGCCGCGTGGGAAGAACGGATTCAAGTGCCGCCCGGCTTCAAGGTGAAATATTACGCTCATTTCGACATCAACGAGCAAGGCGCACCGACGAGCCTGGCGTTTGGTCCAGACGGGCTTCTTTACGTCTCCTTGCAAAATCTGGCTGGCGGCAATGGTGCCATCTACAAAGTCGATGAAGCGGGTAACGTGAAACCTCATGCGGGTGGCTTTAATACCCCCACAGGCATTGCCTTCCATCCCATAACAGGCGAACTGTACGTGTCTCATTTTACCGTGCCAGAAAATGCAGGCGGTGAATCAGCCGTCTCCATCGTCAATCATGGCCGGATAATTGAAGGGCTGCCCTGCTGTTATGCCTTCATGCACGCTTCTCATGGCATCATTTTTGATGAGGAAGGCAATGGGTACGTGGGCGTTGGGGCAAGAGCGGATCATGGTGAAATTTTAGGCACACAAGAGCAAGATGTGTTGCAGGAGAACGAGGCCGTCATCCTGAAATTTAGCCCAGACGGCAGCAATGTTGAAGTGTATGCGCGGGGTTTGCGTAATCCCTATGACATTGCTTGGGATGCAGAAGGCAACATATGGGCCACAGACAACGCGCCTGATTTTGGCCCACCAGAAGAGCTGCACAAGGTGGTGCCAGGAGGAGAGCATGGCTACCCCTGGTTTGATTGCGATGTCTGTTTTTCACCGCCAGAAGGGGTGGAAGTGATTCAACCTGAGTTTGAATTTGTTCCCCATGCCTCGCCAACAGGCATTATTGGCTACCATGCTGATGCGTTCCCTGGTTTTTATGACAGCCTGTTTGTCACGCTGTGGAGTTCATTCCCTGGAGCGCAAAGTGTGGTGCGCGTCAGCCCGGATGGCACAAAGGCCGATTTCTCGTTGGGCTACACGGCTCCGATTGATGTGACAGTGGGGCCAGATGGGAATTTGTATGTGGCTGATTATTGGATGGGAAATATTTTCCAGATCAGCTATGTGGGTGAATAGTGTTCAGTGAACAGTTTTCGGTGAACAGCGTTTAGTGGCTGGTTGGTTGTTTTGAATGATGAGTGAATTGCAAGAACGATACCAGGATGTGCTTGAAAAGATGGCACAGGCGGCTCAACGGGTCGGGCGGCAGCCTGAGGATGTCACCTTGGTGGCTGTCACCAAAACGTGGCCGCTTGAGGTGCTGTTGGCTGCCTATGACGCGGGGATGCGCCACTTTGGCGAGAATCGGCCGGAGGAATTGGCGGCCAAGCGTCCTGCGCTTGAAGCTGAGTTGGGCGCGGATAATGGTATTGTCTGGCATTTTATTGGCACGGTGCAGAGCCGGAAATCCAGCCTTATTGCCGATTATGCGGATGTATTTCATGCGCTTGACCGGATGAAGATTGCCAACAGATTGGCGCAGCAGTTAGGGGAAAACGGCCGTTTTCTGCCCGTTTTATTAGAAGTTAATGTGTCTGGGGAAGGTAGCAAGTCTGGTTTCTCGGCTGTGGCCTGGGAGACGGATGCAACCCAGCAAGCTGAACTGCGTACTGTGGCTGAAACGATTAATAATTTAGCGGGTCTGCAATTAGGCGGCTTGATGACAATGGCTCCCTGGGACGCCCCCGAAGCTGAAATCCGGCAGGTTTTCCGGCGTACACGGGAACTGGCACAATGGCTGGAAACGGCCGTTCCCGGCACCAATCTTGCACAGCTTTCCATGGGTATGACGGATGATTATCAGATCGCCATCGAGGAAGGCGCCACGCATGTACGCGTTGGCCGTGCCTTATTTGGGTCCCGATATTAACGAGGTAAATTCATGGGTATATTCATTTCAATTTTCAACTTACTCTATAACATCATCTTTATTTTACTGCTGGCGCGAGCCGTCCTGTCCTGGATTCGCCCTGACCCCTATCATCATATTTGGGGGCCGATTATGCGCATTGTGTATCAGTTGACTGAGCCGATGTTAGCGCCTATCCGGCGTATGCTGCCCCAGACAGGTATGGTTGACTGGAGTCCGATGGTCTTGATCATCGGCTTGATTGTATTGCGCTCAATCCTGTACAGCATCCTGTTTTAGGTTGTGGTTGACGGATAGATAGAATTGAAAACGGCCGTTTCTGAATGTGGAAACGGCCGTTTTTTTGTTTCTCCGAACCGCTGACAAAGTGGTGGGTGTAGAAATGTTTGCAATTTGGGATGGGTTACATGTTCATGATTGGCTCTTTTTTGTTGCAGGTGTCACCCGTTGATACAGAGACAAATCTTATATTCGGCGCTTGAAGACGCAAAAATAGGTGTTTGTCCAGTTGGTCAGGTTGTTTGGGTGGACGAGTACATCATGATTTTTGCCAGTGATGACAGGGGTCATGTGAATTAGTTCCCATCCTTTTTCACCCAGGCGGTTTAGCTCTGGCAAGGTGGCGTATGGCGAAAATTTTGGGTGATCACCGGGTGGAATCATCGGTGTAGGGTTCCATTCGGTTTGTTTCATCTCTGCTTCAATGAAGGTGGTGTAATATTCCCATTTGTCCATTTTTCTCTCCTCTGACAATGGGAGCGCGGTCTGCCAGACCGCAAAAGGCGGACAAGCTGTCCGCGCTCCCAGGTTTTTATTTATGGTGTTGAGTTTGCGCTTGTCTGGTCTTCTTCTCTTATTTGTTTGCTGATAACGGGCTGCCTCAAAATGGTCTTTAACTTTTCCGGCGATACCCGGCGTGGATCATTGAGATAGATCTCGTGGTGTTTGCCGTTGAAGATGTAGTCATTAGCGGGCATGAATTCATGATGTAACTTGTGCAGGATTGGCCCTTCATCGTCGTAGGAACCGATGTGCATTATTTGCACAGACAGCCCTTCTGCAACCGTTTCCAGGCGCAATTTGGACAACGCCGCCGGCTCTTTTTGCTTTTTGACGGTGGCGCACGCTTCAGCAAACAGGGCGGTTGTGATCCAGTCTGGCTGCATGATCATCATTGTCCAGTCCCATTGGCTTTTGTCGCGGGCGGTGGTGAATGTAGTCATATCGTCGGCCCACCATAAGCCTTCTAGCGGCGGAACGGTGTAGTCCTGTGCCAGTTTTTGTTTGCTGGCGAATTTGATTTTGTAAGCCACCGCGTACAGGGCTTCCAACGCATCCTGATAGGCTTGCACAACGCCAGGCGTGCCATGCCCATCGACCATGAGAAATTGCATGGCAGGCACTTCTACTACGCTGAATGCTTTGTGGCTGGGATTGTAGAGGTGGTTGAGTTGTTTTTTGAAGTCTATTTTTGTCATGTTGCTGCCCCTTTTTGGTTTGAGTCGTGTGGTTTGATGATAGCAGTTTTGTTTAGCTTAACTCTTTTGAATTGTAGTGATTTAAAAATTGTTCGCAGCCAACTTCTTTTAACAATTTTTGATTTTCTATGAAGTCTTGACCATATTTTAGCCATCTTTTGGCAAAGGATTTGAATTTATGACATGGAAACTCGGCACATTCATGGCAATGGGTTATCCCCTTTTCCTGACAGCAAAGATGAAATGTTTTGCAGCTTTCGCACCGCTTGAAATTGATACCTGCTCCCGGACACGGGTTCTTTTCTCTGGTGTAGGTTGGGCAACCGCCGCAGAAAACGCCACAGGCAGGTACACGGCCGTCATAAAATTTCAATTCAGTCATTACGTATCCCCGTCCATCTTCGTTTGTTTATTTTTATATTGCCCGGCAACGGCCGTTGCCCATTCCCTTAGTATTTCTCGCAAATCTCCCGGTTCCAGTGCCTCAACCAATGGCCCATAACTCATAATCGTGCTGGCCGCGTAGTTCATGTCTTGTGCGCCAAACGTGACGATGAGTGAACCATCCGGCTGGATTTCCATGCTGTCCCAATAAGAACGGCCGTATTCTGCCAAAAAGACCCCTTCCGGCTGAAAACGCATCGTTACCTGGATGTTCATTGGCTCAGGTGGCTCTGTGGACAGGTAATCATGCACCTCAAATGTGTCTGGAATGGCAAAGGGTTCGCCCAGCAGAATCAGATCATTCATGCGATCCACGCGAAAGGAGCGTGTCGATTGGCGTAAATGGCAGAAGCCGATGGCATACCACCAGCCCCAACTGTAGACCAGGGCATACACATCCAACTCTCGTTCCACGGGGTCTGGTTGCTGCCGCCCTTGATACCAGATGCGTACCCGCCGCCGTTCGCGGGTGGCCTGGCGCAGCTTTTCCAGAAGCGGCATGAGGATGACATGTTCGGTGCGGTTCATGTTGGTGGCGATGAGGGCGCGGCTGGCCCAGGCGATTTCTTGCCGTTGTTCTTCGGGCAGCACGTTATCCAGTTTGGCGAGTGCGCCGTGTGCGGCTTCTTCGTAGAGTTTGCCCCAAATTTCGCTAACGAGACTGGTTCCCAGGTGAACGGCCGTTGCTTCTTCCGGTGTAAAGACGAGCGGCGGCATCCGGTAGCCGCGTGCCAATGAAAAGCCGCCGTTTCGCCCTCGTTCTGAGTAGATAGGAATGCCCATCTCTTCCAACATGCCCATGTAACGGTGCAGTGTGCGTTCAGAGACATCAAGGGCAACAGCTAAATCGGCGGCGCGTTGGTTAGGTTGCCGCTGCAAGAGCATGATGAGGGTGATGAGTCGGGTGGCTGTGTGTGACATGGCAGTAGTATAAGGCAAAAACATGACAGTTTGCGTCATGTTTTGTGGGGGATTGGGATATGGGGGAAAACGGCCGTTATGACATGCAAAGATCCCCGTATCATAATGCCGCTTCAGACACGGGTAGCCATATTGAAAAAACAGTGCCCTGATCAGGAGCCGCCTTATTTTGAACGTCTATATATCCTTGATGCTCTTTCACAATCGCCTGGGCAATTGCCAACCCCAATCCTGCACCCGGCGTTCCTGTTTCAAGCGCTGTTTTTCCCCGGAAGAACCTTTCAAAAATATGCGGAATTTCTTCAATTGGAATGCCAGAACCACTGTCGGATATATTCACCCCGATCCATTCCTGATCATCAACAGCTTTCTTCTGCATAGATATATTTATCAAACTATGTGGCCGTGAATACTTAACCGCATTATCGAGTAACACACTTATCGCCTGTTCTAAAAGATTGAAATCACCCTGAATCGATACAGTCTCTGGATAACCGGGGTAAACAAGTAACTTGACGTTCTCTTGTGTATATACCTGATGGGCATCAACCGCTTTTTGCACAAGGTCATTCATATTCAAAACGACGAATTCCGGTTTAATGATCTGTTGTTGAATAGTTAGCATATAAAGCATGCTCTCTACAATCTTTTCCAGATTTGTTGTCTGTAGTTGTAGGATTGCTAGGTAATGATTTGATTTGGCTGGTTGAATGCTTAACAAATGATGGTAAAGCTTTATATTTGTCAATGGGGTGCGCAGTTCATGAGATACACTACTAACAAACTCATCCTTTAGATGATCAAGTTCCTTGAGTTGTTCGTAGGCCGATATCAGCTTTTGTTCTGCCTGCTTTCGTTGGCTAATATCGCGCACAATTGACTGAATATGTAACGGTTTCCCTGTTTGATCTTGTACTAACAGCACATTTATTTCAACAGGGAAAACATCTCCATCTTTCCTTCTAAACCATCGCTCATATAGTGCCAACGACTCGCCTGCCAGCAGCTTGTTGAGAATACTTTCACTTTGATGGTGAGCTTCTGGCATTACAATATCTTTGAATGAAAGTCCGATTAGTTCTTCTAGATCATACCCCAACATCTGTGTCGCTCTCTGGTTTGCTGTTATGTGATTGCCCTGGAGGTCAAGAATAAATATCGCATCATTGGCCGCTTCAAACAAAGACCGATACCTGTGCTCACTTTGCCATAATTTCTGTTCAGCTTGTTTATATTCTGTGATGTCTTGGGTATATTCAATCACCTGTTTTACTTGTTCATCTTCATCAAAAATGGGATATGCATACACTTCAACAATAGAAATCTTCCCTTCCCTTGTAACATGTTCATGCTCCATACGAACCGGCTTGTTTGTTGTTTTTACCATATGCAGCGGACAGGGGTGTTCTAGGCCACTGCATGGCGTATTTCGGGCATGTGCCAGTTGATAACACGTTAAGTTTTCTATTGAGCGATTTTGAAGGGCTGCTTCATTGGCTATGGACAATGAATAGTCATCTACATTTAACACATAAAATGGATAGGTTAATGATTCCAGCACGGTTTTTATGAACTCGTTTTGCTGACTCAATTCTGTTGTACGTTCTTCAACCAATGTTTCGAGATGCTCTTGATGTTGAAGGAGTTGTTGTTCTAATTGTTTACGCTCAGTAATATCCTCTTTCACAGCGACGATGTGTGTGATCTCTCCATTCTCATCTTTGATTGGTGAAAGCAAGGCGGATTCCCAATAGATATCCCCGTTTTTTTTTCTATTAATAAACTCGCCGTGCCATTCTTTTCCCGCAGTAACGTTTTCCCACAGTTCCTCGAAAATGACAGGATCTGTTACTTCTGATTTCAAGATACGTGGGTTTCCACCAACCACATAATCCTGTGAATAGCCGGTGACTTGGGTGAACTTGGGATTGACGTATTCAATTGTGCCATTTATATCTGTGATAACAATCGAAGATGGGTTTTGTTCTACGGCTCTTGATAATTTACGCAGTTCAGTTTCTATTCTTTTTTGTTCTGAAATATCTCGTACATATTCGATCACGCTTCCGACTCGGCCGTTTTCATCCAACATCGGGAAGGTTGTTAATTCTATCCATCCTGTTTTTACAGCAGCCGAGGAATAAGGAATAACTTCTTTGTAAGTTTGTCCTGTTTCTAATGTTCGTACGGTTGGGCATTCTGGGCAGTAAGGCGTTTTATATGGGTAAGAAGCGCCGCATTTGCAGCTTATTGGCGGTAACTTTGCATACAATCTTTCCATCTCTTGGTTTGTGAGTTGGATATTTAAATCACGGTCAACAACGCTGATACCATCTTGTACTGCATTGAGAATATTGCTCAAAAACTGTTCGTCTTTGATTAATTGTGTTTTTCTTTCAGTTTCAAGCTTGTTCCGGTATATGGTAATAATGAGTATAAACAGTCCTAGTGTAAGGTAAAAACTTATCGAACCGGACATCATTTGTGATAAAGTGACGTGGGCAATGATTAACGGAATGATTAACAATCCCCCTAAATGACCCATAAAAAGCAGGATTGTGATGGGTAGTGAAAGAAAAAGACTGCTGTAAAGCAAAAGAATAATCAGGTAGTTAAGCGGTTCTAACTGAGGTGTGGTTGTATCAAATAGTGTCAGTACAAATAAAGAGATGGTGACGCTTAATACGATAACGCTATTCGCCAACCAATAATGGGCTGTGCGCACCAATACATAAGCTAGCACCATAATCCCAATTAAAGATGTGCGAATGAGTGATTCAAACAGTGTAGATACACCGATTGGTGTACGTATAATAAGCAGGAGGAAAAGTAAGGCGATTGCAAATAGCAAGATTGAAGACAGCAATCGA
>JACSSI010000192.1 GCA_014879345.1 Anaerolineae bacterium
TTTTTATTGAGTAAAGCCAAATAATTCGCGTAAATTCGCGCTAATTCGATGCAAAATTTTGTTTGCAGCATGTGTCGGTGGCAGTGATTCAGGCTGTCGGTGATGAGGAGACATGGCTCCTCGGCGACAAACACAGGCAGCCATGCCACAACAGTGAACGTGAGATAATAAAGCCCCGCTCCCTCACCAATCTGATACGATTCCATGCCGGAATCCAACTGGAAACAATGGGCAAAGCGAGAATAGACGCTGTTGATAACGCCTCGCTGCGCCTGACGCCAAAAAGCGGCAACATGGGCTGGAGACTGGCAAGCGGGGTATGGCTAGGTCTGGAGACCTGCCACAGCGACAAATGGAAGACCGCGCCACAGCAGGGGGGTGGCAAGGTAAACGGAAGACCGCGCCACAAGAGGAACTAATCAGACGAAAGTGCCTCTTTTTCTACTTGAGCAATAAGTCTGTCTTGGATAACATCTACCAATTCTATCCAATGCGCTATGGTCAATTTTTCACCATCAACAAACATACTGGCAGTGGTAACATAATTACCGTATTGGCCCAAGAAATAGCAGTTCTGATACTCTCCAACCTGTGAGTTTCGCGCTGACCAACAACTTTCTACAACTGAATTTAACCGAGGAGTAATATTCTCAGTGCCAATTATACCTATTTGATTATTCCGAATTTTGTTCATCCGGCCTGCCTGTTGTGCAAATGTTTCCTCAGCGTAGTACCATACTTCCTGGTATGTTCCTATCGGACTTCCTCTGGTATACCCTTTTGGCGTCCAACGACTGGGGTCGATATAAAGGTTTGCCCCCATTATATCATCTGGAATAAGGTCTTCTTCGTCAAATTCCTCTTCATAAAATTCAGCAACAAATCCCCAATTGTTGATAAGACCAGCAGTTTCTTCTCTATAGATACCCAAGCCCCAATTTAAATCGCCTTCTTTAAACAATAGTGGGCGAAGGTTGTCGGGACTTTTTGTCTGCACGCCTAGGCTGGGTGTTGGTGATGCACTAGCAACTCGTTGCCCTGTTTCATATGCACACCCTGTTAATAGGATTAAACTCAAAATTAAGACCCAAGTTAATTTGACATATTCTTTCATTACTATTCCTTAGCAGTGGGAAAACACCTGCTCCGGCGAGGTCTTCCACTGGCTGCTGTGGCCGGTCTGTGACCGAGCCACACCCCGCTTGCCAGTCACCAACCCGCCAGCCAAACGAACTCCACACTGCCCCTCATCACCAAACCACCTCAGATAACACCACATCCGTCTCCCCAGGCGGCTCACCCAACCAATACCCCGCCGACGAAAACCGCCACGCCGTCACATCTGTCACCAGCCCCTTCCGCCGAGGATTATCGTGCAAATATGTCATCTTTGTTCGCCAAAAGCCAGCAGACCAAATCGCCACCGGATGCTTACTCTGCTGCCAGAACTGCCTTGCTCTGTCTGTCCGCTTGGGATTTCGGATAACGTCGGTAAAAGCGTCCGGCATCTTTTTTTCACAATAGTCGGCCAGCATCCGGCCGGTATATTGGCGCATATCCCGCAATGTGCAGCGTAACCGCTCATTGTCGAAGTCAGCGTCAAACAAAATCAGATGCAGGTGGGTAGGCATGATGACAAAAGCATTGATCCGTAAATACTTGTGTCGGTGGCAATAATTGAGGCTGTTGGTTATGATGAGGCATGTTTCTTCCATCACGAATACAGGCAACCACTCAACAACTGTAAATGTGAGGTAATAAATGCCAGCACCCTCCACAATCTGGTACGTTTCCATGTTGGAATTCTACTTGAAACGATATGACAACGCGAAAAGAGGAACGTGAAAAGAGGGTACAGCGGGAAACGCCATTCTAACCTGCAACGAGCAAGGGTTGGAGACTGGCAAGTGGGGTGTGGCTAGGTCTGGAGACCTGCCACAGCAGCCAGCATTATGTGTGCAACTCTTTGGTCTCTGCACGACCAAAGAAACGCCAGTACAAGAAAATAGCAACCACATACGAAAGCATCGTGCCTATAAAAACAGGCCCAAACCCAACATTCACTTGCAGCCACCCGCTGATCGTCGGACTAAAGGCCCAGCCAAAATTCCAGCTCATACTTACCAAACTAGCCACAGTCGCCCGCGCATCTTCGTCTACTTGTTCCATGACAAAGGCCTGGTAAACAGGGTTGCTCATGTTCATCAACATCAAACGCACCAAATAAGCCGCCGCGCTGAGCCAAAACCAGGGCGCGAAACCCATGAGTGCCAGAAACGGAATCGAAAGCGCCTGTGAAACAACAACGATTTTCATTTTGCCATATCGCTCAGCCAACGGTGGCGCAGACAGTAAACCGATTGCCATTGCCAGCGATCCCAGTGCAAAAAGCGTGCCAATCGTACCATCTGAAGCAGCATACGTGTGGCGGTAGTAAACGTTCATGAAAGGCATCAGCAAGCCTGCGCCTAACGAAGTGATAAAGATTGGCAAAATGAGTTTGACCAACAGGCGTGGTTTCTTTCGCGCATATTCCAGTGGCGAAAGCTGTTTTTGCTTTTCCTGTCCAGACTGTTTGGGCTGCCGCATAAAAACCAGGGGGATTAAGGAAAGCGCGGCAATGCCACCAACGACAGCCATTGTCAGCCCATAGGCTGTGGCACTGCTGGGGTCTGCGTTAACGGCCGTTCCCCACCAACCAGGCAGATGTCCCCCCAACCAATTCCCTACAAAACCCGCGATCATCTGGATACCAAAGCTAAAGGAAAAAAGATACGTGCGTTCTTCCTCCCCACTATTTTCCATGATAAACGGCCCCAGGGTGACACCAGCCAGGCTCTGCCCCATGCCCAAAACCGCACTGAACAGGTAGAAGCTCATACTTTCACGCCATAAAACAGTGCCAAAAACGGCCGTTGTCGTCAACAAACTGGCAAGAATCAACGTCCGTTTACGCCCAATACGATCCCCAATAAGGCCGGCAGGCAAAGCAGTCAACAGCGCCACCAGATTGGTGACTGTCAGCAGCTGCCCCAAATTCGCCTCATTAAAGCCAAGACTCAGCGCATAAAAATTAAACAGCAGCCGGAACATGCCAAACGCCATGCCATTCAGCACGGTATAGCCTAAATAGAGACGGGCATTGGCTGAAAACAGCCGGATTTTACCGGCGTAATCCGCAGCGCCATGACGGAAACGCACAGAAAAATGATTAAGTTGCGGGGGGGATGAAGTTGAAGGATTCATAAGTGACCAATGACAGAATCAATGGCGAAGGGCAGAAGTTATTAAACCTTCAATCCTTCGTCCTTCGTCATCAATCAGAATTTTGTCGCCGAAATTAAAAAAAACGGCAGGTGGGCTACTTGCTCCCAAGTCCCAGTGAGATTATCAGTCACGGTCATGACGCGGTCAAGGGTACTCATTTCCTCTGGTAAAAGTGATAACGTGCGCAAAAAATCAAGCCGTGTTGACGAAGGCATTTTTACACTGTCCAATAAATCCACGCGCACATCAAACCCCTGCGCCGTCAATAACCCCGGCAGCTTTCGCCCCACATGTGTCTCTGCACCTGCTCGCGTCAATGCCGACAACCAAATTTCCCGCGTGCCAATCTCTGGGGGATGTTCGATCATACCCGCATAATCTGGTTCCAGCGCAATCAAGACGCCATTTGGCTCTAACACGCGATAGATTTCGGAAACGGCCGTTGCTAATCCTGTCGAAGTTGCGGTCACTGAGCCTGTCGAAGTTGCGGTCACTGAGCCTGTCGAAGTTACGGTCACTGAGCCTGTCGAAGTTGCGGTCACTGAGCCTGTTGAAGTGACCCACATCAACACGCACTGACAAAACACCAAATCAAAGCTTTCGTCAGCAAACGGCAGAGACAAAGCATCGCCACAAAGAGGAAACGCGGGAGATGAAATTGCGGTCACTGAGCTTGTCGAAGTGTCCAACGCTGCCACAAACCCACCCCCGCGCCGCACCAACTCCCCCGTCACCGCGCCATAACCAGCCCCCAAATCCAAAATCCGCCGCCGCCGGGCAATGCCCACCCGCCGCAGCAGCCGCGCCCGTGCCGGAGCCAGCCATTCGGCTTGGGATTGTAGCAATTCTTTAGCGGGTAAAGCAGAAGTCATGGGGTTGTAAAGATTGAAGATTGGTACGCTGCAAGGCTTCAATCTTTAATCTTCAATCTTTGTACTTATCGTCCACCGCCAGCACAGGCGCAGGCACACGCACAACCCGCACAGGCACAGGCACAGCCACCGCCCGACGAACCACCGCTGCCACCTGAACCAGACGACAACGCCTTGAAAATATCCCCCGTCACCTTGTCCGCACCGCTCAGGTTAACAACACCGGCCGTACCCAAATCCAGGCCGCCAGGAGAAATCGCACCTGCCAGATTGCCCGTCTGCGTCTCCGTCCAGCCTGCAAACGAAGCCGCCACATCACTAAACGACGTTTTCCCGCCATACGATGGGCCAGATTTACCACCTGTAGACGGCATCGGAGAAGCCGCGCCACTGCCCACATACGGCCGTACCCAGGTTGGATGATACGCATAACCAGGTCGCTGGAACACCGGGCCGTAATTGTCATCCATCATCACCCACGGCCACGTCTTATCCAGGAATTTCTCAAACTCTGGCACATCCCCCATGCGCTTCGCCTCTTCCATCGCCCGGCTGATAATCTTCTTGTAATAATCCTGCGTATCAGAGAGGTCAAAACCCTTCATTTTGCCAGCTACACTTTTAATCAATGCCGTCATTGGCTCGCCAAAATCTTGCTTGTGAACTGGCTTGTTGCCCTGCTCTTGCAGCACATCAAGCACGCCATGTTCGTAGCTGCGCAATACAATGCCCTGCTTCTGAGCCACCTCTCGCCGTACCCCTCGTTTCTTTGAAGCAGTCTTGCCCTCCACCACATACGCATCATCCACCTTCACCATCAATGGCGAATCGTCTTCCAACGTGATAACACGTTTGTCCAACAGACCGAACATGATGAGCAGCAATATCTTGTTCAACGGCAGCTCCAGCAAAACGGCCGCTTCCGGAGCCGTCAAGCCGCGTTTGATACCGCCCCCTTCCACCTGCGCGATGGCAGGCAAATAGGATCTCTTCTTCTTTTTCACACTGCGTTCCACCAGCACCACCAGCAAAATTGACAAGGGAAACGCCAGCAATACGGCCAGTGGATAGACCGACATGCCATAAATCGTGCCACAAGCGATTAACGCAAATACAGAGAGTCCCGTTCCACCAGAATATCTAAAAAACGCCACGGCTATCAAAACAAAGGAAATGATGCCTAGCGTCCATGTCACCGCAGGATTATCTTGCAGCCATTTCAAGGTAATATCGAGCAGACTTTGCTCCACCACCCGCGTCATACCGGTGGTAGGGAATGAGGTGCCAGCCAGATACGGTTGGGTGGGACTGGTTGACGGGTAGTGCCAGCCAACAACAGTATGCTCTTCAAAAATCACCTTGTCCGTAAAATCAACATCCTGAGACAACACCTCATCCGGTTGTACTTCTGGCAGCATGTGAACGAGCACCCAAATATTACTGTTGCCATGCGTCACTGATGAATCAAACCAGGTAGGCGTAATTTGGAACGAAGCATACCCGTCGCGGGTTGTGTCTTCGTAAACCATGTCGGGCATGGTGAATTCCACATGCAGCGTGCCTGATTCCCCAGTGGGAATGGCAAACTCGTTCAAGTGAATTTCCACACCGGTATCAATATATTCAGAGACTCTAATATCCGTTAACGGCCGTCCATTAATAGACGCGGTAAAATTGCTTAAATCATACCCATCATGGGGTGTGCCAATATCAACAATATCAATGGGGCTGCCGTCATTGTCAAACGTAATGTCATAGACAATGTGGGCTGAGGCATCAGGTTGAATAAAAATCTGCATCCGCAGTTCTGGCACCTGAAAATAATAGCTTTGTGCGTTTATACGCCTCGCAAAGCTAAAGAGTGTCACCGTCAACAAAAACAGCAAAACCCACAACCCGCCACGACGATTTAAGACTGATGATTGACGATTAAAGATTGAAGATTGACGATTTTGGATTGACGATTGAGATTCGTCGGGCAAAGTTTCACGGTTTAAGGCTAACGGTTCACTGTTCACTGAAAACTGTCCACTGTTTACTGAATACTGTTCCCTGTTCCCTGAAGACTGCTCACTGTTCACTGATTTCATAACGCGCCTCCTACCCCTTGCGCCCAGCCGCTTTGCTCACGGGGGCAATCCGCTTCACAAATCACCAATCCAGGACAATCCAGGCAATGGGTCGGTGCGGTGACTCGCTCCCGGTAACGCTTGAATGCTTCATGCTGCCAAATCGTTTGCCACTCATCTCGGAGGACATTGCCCGCCACAAGGTAAGCACCACGTGGCGGAATCACATCGCCGTTTGGCTCAATGCGCACGGCTGCATCACCCGTGCAGCGTGGCCCTTGCTGCACCTGCTCGGCCAGCGACAGACGCGGGTCTCGCTGGATGGGCGGCTGCCATAAAAAGCGCACGTCGGCAGACTGTGCGATTTCTTCGACCCAACCAGCCGTTTGGGGCATGGCTTGGGCAGGCAATGCCCCATCACGCTCGTTTTCTTCCATTTCATCTGGCGCGACGATAGCGAAGAAAGAATAGTTGTAAATACCCGCTGCCATCAAGGTGTCAATGGTTTCTCTCAAGGTTTCAAAGGTGCTGGCAACCAATGGAATCTCTGCCACAGCACTGATTTCGTTTTCCTGGATAGTCGGATAGAGGTCGGGCATCAGGGCGTGATCCCCAGTGCCAACGAGGGCATCATGCGTGTCAGCGTTGGCAGAGGCGTAGAGAACGGTGATGTGGTCAACGCCAGCCATCGCTAAATCCTGGATGAGATTTTCTTGCATCAAATCGGTGGCGCGACCACGCACACCAGCGATGAGTCCTAAATCTTCAGCCCGTTCGATGGCACGTATCACATGCTCGGCGTTGGGGTTTTCTGGCATGAGGATGGTGACGTGGGGGATGCCAATATCCCATAGTTTGTCTAATATGGGCACTAGCATTTCTGGTTCAGCCAGGGGAATATTGGCTTCCAACGGCGCCATAAGTTGTGACTGGAAGACGTCTATCTGAATTTCATCAAAGTTGATGATAGGGTAGTTATCGCCAGGAGCAGACAGGGTATTGAGCAGGCCAGACACACGGGCGACATCAGCCTGGATGGTGTCGGTATCGGCTCCTTTGTAGCCTGCTTTGATGGTATGGAGGACGCTGTCGGGAGAACGGCCGTCTAACAACGCTTTCGCCATCATCACTCCTGTAGGCGAAAGCCGGGCCGCAGAGGTGGCGTTTGCCAGCAGCATCCCTTGTCCATCTGGCTCTACACGCAAATGGAAACGGGTATATGTGCCGTCTGATTCTCGCTGGTAGTGGTAAAGGCCAGACGCCACTGGCTTTGGCGGTTTGGCTCTGTTTGGAATAAACCATCGTCGAAGTCGCTCTTTGTCCATGATTTTCGCTCACTTTTCTTGATTGAAAATTGAAGATCAAAGATTGAAGAGTAAAGATTCTCTAGCTGCAATCTTTAATCTTTGATCTTTTGTCTCATACACTAATGTTTTCCAATGAAATAAATGATGTGGAGCGGGTGTTGCTGCCGGAACGGCCGTTTCCATTCCCCGTACTACACGCCCCACCACAAGAACCACCATCACCGTCAGCCGTGCGTTTGCCATCACGCGCTTCACGCTCGATGCGGCAGCCACCACCACACAGCGGCAGGTCTGGGCATTGCCAGCATTTTTCCGGCAAGCCAGCCCACACCGGATCATCTTCACGGTCGCGGAAAGTGCGGAACAGTTCGCTCCGCCAAATCTGCGACCAGTCGTCACGCAAAATATTGCCTGCCGCCACGTAAAACGACTGGCAAGGCAGCACGTCGCCATTTGGTTCAATACAAATCGAATATTCCCCGGCGTTGCACCGTTTCGCGCCAATTTCCAGTTCCACCGGCGACAT